>JAICRD010000026.1 GCA_025937535.1 Chloroflexota bacterium
ACGGCGCTCGAGTGGGTGGGGCTCGTGTTTGCCGTGGTCATCCTTGGCGGGATTGGCAACGTGGTCGGCACGCTCTTGGCAGGGGCGCTGGTCGGCATCGTGGCGGGTCTGGTGACGGTGCTGTGGTCCCCGTCGGCGGGCCCCCTCGTCGTCTTCTCGATCGTCGTCCTGGCCCTCGTCTTTCGGCCACGCGGCCTTCTGCCGCGTGGATGGTCCAGCTCATGAGCCGGCGCGGGCTCGCGGCAATCGGGCTCGTCTTCGTCGTCCTGGCCCTCGTGCCCCAGGTGCGCGTGGCGCTCGGCGTGCCGGTCTTCTACCTGGCCTTCGCGGCCGGCCTCTTCTTCTGGGTCGCCCAGGCGACCAGCTGGAACCTGCTTTCGGGCTACACCGGCTACTTCAGCTTCGGGCAGGGCGCGTTCTTTGGCGTGGGCGTCTATACCTCCGCCGTGCTGGCCGGGCGGAACGGCATCGACTACTTCCTGACCATCCCGATCGCCGGGCTCGTGGCCGCCGCGGCCGGCCTGGCCGTGGGCGCCATCGCCTTCCGGCTGCGGTCCCTGCGCGGCGAGATCTTCGCCCTGTTGACGCTCGCAGTCCCGTTCATCATCGGCACGTTTGCCCGCATCACGCCGGCGATCGACGGTGGCCAGGGAATCGTCCTCCGCATTCCGGAGTACCCCGAGTTCCTCGGCGACTTCCAGGACCTGGCCTACCTGCTCAGCCTCCTCGTCGCGGCGCTCGCGGTCGGGACCGCATACGTCGCCCAGCACAGCCGCTTCGGGTGGGCGCTCTTCGCCATCCGTGACGCCGAGAACGTGGCCGAGGGGCTGGGCGTGCCGACCTTCGGCTACAAGATGGCCGCCATCTCACTGTCGGCCTTGATCGCGGGCATGGCCGGGAGCGTCTTCGCCATGCAGATCGGGTTCGTGACGGTCGAGGGCACCTTCAACCTGAGCATTCCCCTCTTCGTGATCGTCATGAGCGTCCTCGGAGGCCGCATGCACTGGCTCGGGCCCGCGCTCGGAGCCCTGATCGTCGTGACGCTGCAGGATCGTCTCGCGGCGCAGGGCTTCGAGGGCTACAGCCTGATCGTGCTCGGCGCAATCCTCGTGTCGCTCGTGCTGCTCGCCCCGGAAGGATTGATGGCTCGCCTCCGGCCGCGCCTCCTGCCGGTCCTCGGCGTTGGCGCAGCCGCCTTCGCGGTCCTCGCCGTGATCGGGGCTTGGGGAGCACCGCTCGACTGGTTCGCCGTCGCGCTGGTCGCCGCCGCCGTGGTCGCCTTCCTGCCACGACGCCGGTCGGCAGCGGTGGAACGCGCTGCCGAGCTGGGCGGGACCGTTCCGGTGGAGCCCGTCGAGGCGCCGGTTCACGACGGGTCGTCGGCCGGCCGCTGGATCGGCACGGACCCGCCGCAGCCGTCGGTGGGCCGCGCGATCATCGAGACCCGTGAGCTGACCAGGCATTTCGGCGGCGTCCGAGCCCTGGACGGCGTGTCGCTGTCCGTCGCGGAAGGAGAGCTGATCGGGCTTGTCGGGCCGAATGGCTCCGGAAAGACGACCCTCGTCAACCTGCTGTCGGGAGCGCTGCGACCGACGTCAGGCGAGATCTTGATCGACGGACGGAACATCGTCGCGTTGCCGGCGCATCGGCTCGCGCACGCCGGTGTGGCCCGGACGTACCAGATACCGCGTCCGTTCGGCACGATGAGCGTCCGCGACAACGTCGCCATCGCGATCATGTTCGGCCGGCAGGCAAGCTCGCTTGCGCACGCACGCAGCGCCGCGCTCGAGCATCTCGAGCTCGTCGGGCTCGAGCGCCTGGCCGATGCGCTGCCGGGCGAGATCAACCTGCACGAACGTCAACTGCTCGAGATCGCCCGTGCGCTCGCCACCCGTCCCCGCGTTTTGCTCCTCGACGAAGCGCTGGCGGGGCTCAACCCGGCCGAGATCGACAACGCTGCCGGGGTCGTCCGTCGCGTGCACGCCTCGGGGATCGCGATCGTGCTGGTGGAGCACGTCCTGCGGGTCGTGAACCAGCTCGCCACGCGGATCGTCGTCCTGGATCAGGGTCATCTCCTGGCGGATGGTGACCCGGCCGCCGTCATGCGCAACGCGGACGTCGTTCGCGCCTACCTTGGACGACAGGCCAATGCTTGAGCTGCGAGGCGTGGACGTCTTCTACGGCGATGCCCAGGCACTGTGGGAGGTCGACCTCGACGTGGCCGATGGCGAGATCGTGTGCATCGTCGGACCGAATGGAGCCGGCAAGTCGACCCTGGTCCAGGCCGTCGCGGGCCTGCTGCCGGTGCGGCGGGGCCGGATCGTCGTCGACGGGACCGACATCACCCAGCACGCCGCACACCGGGTCTGTGACAGCGGGGTCGCGATCGTGCCCGAAGGGCGACGCATCTTCCCCGGCATGACGGTCGCCGACAACCTCGACCTGGGCGCCTACCGCAGTGATGCCCGTCGCCGGTTCGCACGCACGCGCCGCTGGGTCCTCGACCTGTTCCCGCGCCTGGAGGAGCGCGCCGGTCAGCTGGCCGGCACGCTGAGCGGCGGCGAGCAGCAGATGCTGGCCATCGGCCGCGGCCTGATGGCCTGCCCGCGCGTCCTCCTTCTCGACGAGCCGTCGCTCGGCCTGGCCCCCGTCATCGTCGATGAGGTCTTCGACGTCATCGGCGAGATCAACGCCACCGGCGTCGGCGTGGTGCTCGTCGAGCAGAACGTGCAACGGGCGCTCGAGATCGCGACGCGCGCCTACCTGTTGTCCGAGGGCCGCGTGCGCATGACCGGATCGTCCGCCGAATTCGTCAGCAACGCCGAGCTGCAACGAACGGTCCTTGGCATCGCGCCGGACGCGGCGTTGTAGTGACGTTGCACATCAGCCCGGTCCGACCGCAGCAATGGGCGCAAAGTGAAGCCGTGTTGAATTCCGCCTGGCATCTGCCGATAATCCGGAGACCACCCGTACCGGCCATGCCCGTGCCTCTCGTTCGACTCGTGGAACCACAGGACGCGCATCCAAGCGCCGTACCGACGCTGGAGACCGGCATGGCCCAGTACGGACAGGCGCTCAACACATGGCGCGCGCTCCTCCATCGGCCCGAGATCTTCGAGGCCTATTTCCCGTACCTGCGTGCCGTCGTCGGGCCCGGTACCGTCTCTGGCCGCACGAAGGACCTGGCGGCGATCACCGTCGCGATCGCCAACCGATGCCGCTACAGCGCCAGCCACCGCGTGCGTTCTGGCGCCGCCAACGGCATTCAGCCCGCAGAGCTGGACGCCCTGGCCGCGGGGCGGCTGGATGGGTTCAACGCCCAAGAGCGGCTCGCCATCCGTTACGCGCGAGAGCTGACGCTTGCGCCGTCACGCACCCCGTTCGCCGATAACCCCCAGGCGGTTGACCCCGACCTGCTCGCGGAGCTGACCGATGCGTTCGACGAGCCACAGATCGTCGAGCTGACCGCGAGCATCGCGCTCTGGAACGCGCTCACTCGCTTCCACCGCGTCATGGACCTGCCGCTGGACATGCCTGCCCCACCACCGGCCATCGAAGCCGTCCTGTAGGAGGAACACCACGTGAGCGCCGTCGAGACCGTCGCGCCGCCAGCGATTACCGCCATCCGCCCGCCCGCCTCGCCGGGCTCGATGAACGTCGACTGGGAGGAGCGCGTCAACACCGATCGGCTCCGGACCTATCGCTTCGGACGCGCGCGCGATGCCCTCAACGCCTCGGAGCTCGGCGCGCTGCTGGTCTTCGACTTCAACAACATCCGCTACGTGACGAGCACGCACATCGGCGAGTGGGCGCGCGACAAGATGACCCGCTTCGCCCTCCTCACCCGCGGTGGCGAGCCGCACCTGTGGGACTTCGGCTCGGCCGCGAAGCATCATCGGCTGAACTGCCCGTGGCTGCCGCCCGAGAACATCCGCGGCGGGATGATCGGGCTGCGTGGTGCGGTGGCTCCGGAAGCGGGGCTCTTCAAGGGTGCCGCGCGCGAGATCGCCGACATCCTCCGCACCGAGGGCGTGGCGGACATGCCGATCGGGGTCGACATCGTCGAGCCGCCGATGCTCGCCGCACTCGAGGCCGAGGGCATCACGGTCCGGGACGGGCAGCAGACGATGCTCGACGCTCGCGAGGTGAAATCGGCCGACGAGATCATGCTGCTCAACACGGCGTGCGCCATGGTCGACGGGGCCTACCAGCTCATCGCCGAGCGCCTCAAGCCGGGGGTGCGTGAGAGCCAGCTGGTGGCGGAGGTGACCAAGGCGCTGTTCGAGATGGGCTCCGAGCACGTCGACAACATCAACGCCGTCTCCGGCGAGCGCTGCTCGCCGCACCCGCACGTCTTCTCCGACCGGCTCATCCGTCCCGGCGACCAGGCGTTCTTCGACATCATCCAGACCTACGTCGGCTACAAGACCTGCTACTACCGCACCTTCACCGTCGGCAGCGCGACCGATGCGCAACGCGACGCGTACAAGCGGGCGAGGGAGTGGATCGATGCGAGCATCGAGCTCATGCGACCGGGAGTCACGACCGATCAGGTCGCATCGGTGTGGCCCAGGGCGGAGGAGTTCGGGTTTGAGAACGAGATGGAGTGCTTCGGGCTCCAGTTCGGCCACGGGGTCGGCCTCTTCCTGCACGAGCGCCCGATCATCAGCCGGCTGAATTCGCTGGAGAACCCGATCGAGATCAAGGAGGGCATGGTCATCGCGCTCGAGACCTACTGCCCGGCGAAGGACGGCTACTCGGCCGCGCGGATCGAGGAGGAGGTGGTGGTGACCGCCAACGGACCACAGATCATCACACGATTCCCGTCGCAGGAGCTGTTCGTGGCGAACGAGTACTGAGCCGATGACCACCAACGCACGTCCCCGCGACGGCGCGACGCTCGACCGGGATCTCGGGCTGAGCCTCTACCGCACGATGCTCGAGTGCCGGCTCTTCGAGCAGCGCACGCACGAGCTGTTCCTCGCCGGCCTGGTACGGGGCACGACGCACCTCGGCATCGGGCAGGAGGCAGTCGCCGCGGGATTCGCCGGCGCCATGCGGGACGACGACTACACCTTCTGCACCTACCGCGGGCACAACCACACCCTCGCGCGTGGCGTGCCGATGACGCCGATCCTGCTCGAGCTGGTCGGCAAGCAGGGCGCACTGATGGGCGGCAAGGGCGGCTCGATGCACCTGACCAGCGTCGAGCACGGCGTCATGGGCTCGTACGCCATCGTCGGAGCACACCTCCCGATCGCCCTCGGCGCCGCCTGGTCGGCGCAGTACCGCAAGTCGGGCCAGGTCGCGGTCTGCTTCTTCGGCGACGGCACCACCAACATCGGCTCGTTCCACGAGGCGCTCAACATGGCCGCCGTCTGGAAGGCGCCGGTCGTGTTCGTGTGCGAGAACAACCAGTACATGGAGTACACGCCGATCAGGTCGGTGACGGCGGTCGATCGCCCGGCGGCCGACCGCGCCGCGGCCTACGGCCTGGAGGCGCTGGTCGTCGATGGCAACGACGTCGAGGCCGTCCACGAGATGGCGCGGTTGACCATCGAGCGCGCGCGCCGCGGCGACGGACCGTCGCTGGTCGAGGCGGTCACCTACCGTCACGGTGGCCACTCGCGCGCCGACCCGGGGAAATACCGTCCCGACGAGGAGGTCAAGGCCTGGCTGGCTCGCGACCCGATCACGACCTACCGCGCGCGCCTCGGCGCGGCCGGCGTTTCGAGCCAGGAGCTCGACGACATCGAAACCGAGGTCAAGTCGGCCGTCGCGGAGGCCGAGCGGGTGGCGCGCGAGGCGCCCGACCCCGACCCGGCGACGGCGACCACCCAGCTGTGGGCCGATGGAGGTTCGTCATGGCGGAACTGACGTACCGCCAGGCCGTGGCACGCGGCATCGGCCAGGAGATGGAGCGCGATCCGAACGTCGTGATCCTCGGCGAGGACATCGGCGCGGCCGGTGGCGTCTTCAAGACCACCGAGGGGCTGCTCGACCGGTTCGGACCTGACCGGGTTCGCGACACGCCGATCAGCGAGCAGGCCATCATCGGCGCCGCCATGGGCGCGGCAATGACCGGCCTGCGGCCGATCGCCGAGCTGATGTTCAGTGACTTCTTCGGGGTCGCGTGGGACATGGTGGCCAACCAGATCGCCAAGACCCGCTACATGACCGATGGCCAGGTCTCGCTGCCGCTGGTGATCCACACCGCCAACGGCGGCGGGCTGCGCTTCGGTGCCCAGCACTCGCAGAGCATCGAGAACTGGGCGATGGCCATCCCGGGACTGAAGGTCGTCGCACCGTCGACCGTGCACGACATGGTGGGGCTGATGGCGGCCGCCATCCGGGATCCCGACCCGGTCATCGTGTGCGAGCACAAGACGCTGCTTGCCGAGAAGGCCGACGTGGCCGACGGGGAGATCCTCGAGGAGCTCGGTAAGGCGCGCGTGGCACGCGAGGGGACCGATGCCACCGTCGTGGCGCTCGCGGGAATGGTGCCGCGAGCACTCGCCGCCGCTGAGCAGCTCGCCGCCGATGGCGGGCCGTCGATCGAGGTGATCGATCTGCGCAGCCTCGTGCCGCTCGACGTTGCCGCGGTGCTCGCATCGGTCGAGAAGACGACGCGACTCTTCACGGTGGAGGAGAACCCGCGGCTGTGCGGCTGGGGCGCCGAGGTGGTGTCGATCATCGCCGAGGAAGGCATCTACTCGCTCGACGGACCGGTCGTGCGCATCACCACGCCCCATGTCCCGCTCGCCGCCAACCCGGTTCTCGAGGATGCGCAGATGCCCTCGGCGGACCGCATCGCTGCCACGGTGCGCGCGACCTTGGAGAACGCGGCGTGAAGGTCGCCGTCGTCGGCACGGGCCGCATGGGCTCGGCGATGGCCCGCTCGTTCGCCCGCGGTGGCGCCGCTCTCATCGTCCACAACCGCACCCTCGACTCGGCCCGCGCGCTGGCCAGCGAGCTCGGTGCACGGGTGGTCGATACCGCCGCCGAGGCGGCCGCGGCCGCCGACGTGGCGGTCAGCATGCTCGCCGACGGCGACGCGGTCCGCGCGATGTGGGACGGCCCGACGGGGCTGGCGGCTGGCGCGCACGACGGCGGCGTACTGGTGGACTCGAGCACCGTGCCGCCCGACACGCTGGTCGCCTTCGAGGCCACCGTCCGTCAGCGCGGCTCCGGGATCGTCGACGCTCCGGTGTCCGGCAGCACCATGCTGGCCGAGCAGGGCCAGCTGACGATCATGGCCGGTGGCAGCGCCGCCGACCTGGACCGCGCGCGCCCCGCGCTCGACCTCGTTGCGAAGGCGGTGACGCACGTCGGGCCGCTCGGCTCGGGAGCGGCACTGAAGCTGGCCGTGAACGCGCTCATCTTCGCGCTCAACAACAGCGTCAGCGAGGCGCTCGTCCTCGCCGAGCGGGCCGGCCTGGACCGCGCGCTGGCCTACGAGGTCTTCGCCTCGAGCGCGGCCGGCGCGCCGTACGTCGGCTACAAGCGCGATGCGTTCGTCAGTCCGGATGCCAGCCCGGTCGCGTTCTCGCTCGATTTGGCGGCGAAGGATTTGCGCCTCATCGTGCAGCTGGCCGATCGACTCGGCGTGCCGATCCCGCAGTCGCGCGTGAACCAGCGGATCATCGGCGACGCGACGGAGCGGCTGGGCCGCGATCGGGACATGTCCAGCGTCGCGGTCCACCTGCGAGAGCTCATCGGGAGGGAGACGACGACGCCATCGTGAACTCGAATCGCATCGGTTCAAACGAACGGAGGTCCTACCTGTGACTGATCGAATCCTCATTCGCAATGCCACGGTGCTCACCCAGGACGACGCGCTGGGCGAGATGGCAGGAGCCGACGTGCTGGTCGATGGCGACCGCATCGCCGAGGTCGGCCGCGGGCTGAGCGCGGATGGCGCGAAGGTGATCGAGGCCGATGGCGACATCGTGATCCCCGGCTTCGTCGACACGCACCGCCACACCTGGGAGACCTCGATCCGGACATCGGCGCCCGACTACACCCTCGGCGCCTACTTCGGCGCGATCCTCGACAAGTTCGCGCCGAACTACCGTCCCGACGACGTCTATGCCGGAAACCTGTGGGGCGCCCTCGAATGCCTCAACGCGGGCATCACCACGCTGGTCGACTGGTCGCACATCATGAACACGCCCGACCATGCCGACGCCGCATTGAAGGGACTGCGCGAGTCGGGCATCCGATCGGTCTTCGCGTTCGGCTTCCCGAACACCTCGATCCAGGACTGGTGGTTCGGGCCCGACTACGCGGGCTCGGTGGAGCGCATCGACGCCGATGATGCGCGGCGCGTCCGTCGTGAGCTATCCGATGACGACGGGCTGATCACCATGGCACTCGCGACGCGCGGCACGAACTTCTGCAAGGAGGACGTGGTCCGCTTCGAGTGGGAGCTCGCCAAGGAGCTGGGGGTCAACATCACGGTCCACGTGGCGATGGACCGGTTCGGCTACACCAAGATGCAGCTTCGCCGCCTCAAGGAGATGGATCTGCTCTATCCGAACACGACGTACATCCACTCCTCGCACCTGCTTCCCGACGAGTGGCAGCTGGTCCAGGACTCGGGTGGCAACGTCTCGCTGGCCCCCCAGATCGAGCTCCAGATGGGGCATGGCTGGGCTCCGGCGGTGACCGCGTCCAGCCTCGGCATCCCGGTGGGCCTCTCGTCCGACGTGGCGACGACCGCCTCGGCCGACCAGTTCACGCAGATGCACGCCATCTTCGCCTCGGAGCGAGCCCGGAAGCACCAGGACGCCTGGGAAGAGGACCTCGACGGCAACACGCCGACGCCGGACCTCCTGAACTCTCGCCAGGTCCTGCGCTGGGCCACCCTGGAGGGCGCCATGGTGGCCGGCGTCGGCGACCGCACCGGATCCATCACGCCGGGCAAAAAGGCGGACATCGTGATCATCGACACCAAGGCGGTGAACGTCTCGCCGGTCATCGATCCGGTGGGCGCGGTGGTCTGCGCGGCCGATGTCTCGAACGTCAAGACCGTCCTGGTCGACGGGCGGATCGTGAAGGACGACTTCAAGCTCGCTGCCGACCTCACCGCCCCCCGCCAGGCGGTCGAGGCGTCGCGGGACTACCTCGTCGGCAAGTTCGGGGACCCCGAGCCGGGCTGGCTCACGGCACCGGCAGCAGTCGGCTGAATGGTTCGGGCCGGGTGGGCGGCATCCGCCACCCGGCCCAGCCCGATGCGCTGCGCCCGCTCCGGGCGTATGCTCGTGACATGTTCGGATTCGGCAAGCCCACCACGCTGCCCGAGCCGGGGAAGGCGCTTCCCGGTCGCGAGCAGCCCATCCCGACCGCGGAGACCCACGACATCAACGGCGCGCCGCTCAAGCCGCCGTATCCGGAGGGCAGCGAGATCGCCGAGTTCGCGCTCGGGTGCTTCTGGGGCGAGGAGAAGCTGTACTGGGAGCAGCCCGGCGTGATCGTCACGGCGGTCGGCTACGAGGGCGGCCTCACGCCGAACCCGACGTACGAAGAGGTGTGCAGCGGCAAGACCGGGCACGCGGAGACGGTTCGCGTCGTATTCGACCCGTCGCGCATCACCTACGAGCAGCTCCTCAAGCTGTTCTGGGAGGCCCACGATCCGACGCAGGGCATGCGGCAGGGCAACGACGTCGGCACGCAGTATCGCTCGGTCATCTTCACGCACTCCGACGCGCAGCAGGCCATGGCCGAGGCTTCTCGGGAGATGTACCAGGCCGAACTCACGAAGGCCGGCTACGGGCAGATCGCGACCGAGATCCGCCCGGCCGAGACGTTCTACTTCGCCGAGGACTACCACCAGCAATACCTCTCGAAGGTCCCCAACGGCTACTGCCCGAACCACGCCACCGGCGTGACGCTGGAGGGACCGATCATCCACATGGAGCAGGTCTAGCCGACCTTTCCATGACCGAGCCGCGAGCGACCCGGCCGCACATTCCCGGCTACGGCATTCCCGACGACGATCGCGGCACCCTGCCGTGGAGCTGGGCGCGCCAGCAGCTGGAGCAGGCGCTCGTCTACTGGGTCGCATCGGTCAAGCCGGACAGTCACGCCCACCTCATGCCGACCTGGGGCGCCTGGGTGAACGACCGCTTCTACTTCGAGGGGGGCCTGGAGACGCGCCGCGCGCGGAACATCGCCGCCAACGGCTGGATCTCGGTTGGCATCAGCGAGCGCAACCAGGCGGTGATCGTCGAGGGCGAAGCGGTGAATATCGCGCCGCTCCACGACGCGGGGCTCATCGCCGCACTGCTCGAGGGCTTCGTGAAGTATCGCGACTCCGATGACTACGAGGCCGACCCGGCGAACTGGCGCGACCCCGCCGGTGGCCTATGGGAGCTCCGGCCATCGGTCGCGTTCGGCTGGAGTCGCTTCCCCGACACGACGACCCGATGGGAGTTTGCCTAGTCGTAAGTTCGTGAGCCGGCTGACGACGTGGCCGGCATCCGGACCGGCGCCCACGACGAGCATCGAGGTGAACCCGAACTGAAAGGGCAGGCCGACGAATCCGATCCCGGGCATGCTGGTCACCACGCCGCGGTCCTCCTTCGGGAACCCGTCGTCGCCGAAGATGGGCAGGTCGATCCACCCGAAGTCTGGCCGAAAGCCGGTGCACCAGATCACGTTCGCGACATCCAGCACCCTTCCATCAGCCATGAGCGGCTTCCCGTCCTGGACGCCCGCCACGCGTGATTCGACAAGCTCGACACCAGCCTCGAGCAGGTCTTCGCGCCGATAGCGGAGGAGCGGTGCGCCGCCGTTGTGCCTGATCTCAGGGCGCATCTTGCGGCCGACCGGCGTCCGGATGGTAAGAACGTTCGAGCCGATGAACTTGAGCAGCGGCCAGGCCACGCGGCCGCGGCGGCTGTCCACCGAAAACGGCAGCTGACCGTGCGCCCTTCCCGACAGGATCGTGGGATGGCCGTTCGACACCGCTTCCATGGCCAGGTCGGCGCCAGAATGGCTGAAGCCGACGACGAGCACCGGCCCGTCGCCGAGCTGGGATGGACGCCGGTAATCGTGCGAATGCATCTGCCGGATCTCCGGATCCAGTGACGCCGCGAACTCCGGCGTGTAGGGCTCCCTGAAGAACCCGGCCGCCACGATGACGTTCGGCGCACGGTACGTGGCGTCGCCGGCGATCACCTCATAGCCGCCGTCAGCCGCCGAGCCGAGGCGGTCGACCGACACGCCCGTCCGCATGCGATCGCCGAATTGTGCCGCGTACGATTCGAGGTAGGCGGCCATCTCGTTGCCGCTGGGAAAGGTGTGTCCGCGCATCGGTAGGCGCAAGCCGGGCAGCCCGTCGTACTTGGCGGGGCTGTACAGGCGCAGCGAGTCATATCGGCTGCGCCATTGGTCGCCGATGCGTCGGTCGCGCTCGAGGACGACGAAATCGATGCCGCGCCGTGCGAGGTGGTATGCAGCTGCGAGCCCGGCCTGGCCCCCTCCGATGACGATGGCGTCGTGGCGCTCCGGATTGGTGCCGTTCATGTCGTCTCCCGAGTTGAGTGAATCGGCACCTATGCTCCGCTCCTGCTCGCGCCATGCGGAAGTTCGAAACGAGAACTGGCGTCGATGGTTGGCCGCGGTGAGACAATCGGGCCGATGGGTTCGAGCGCGAACCAGGGCTACTGCGCCTTCACCAAGGCCGTCGAGCATCTCGGCGACCGCTGGAGCTTCCTCATCGTGCGCGAGCTGGCGATGTTCGGTCCCCAGGGCTTCAGCGCGCTGGCCGGCGGGCTTCCCGGACGGATCTCGCGCTCCGTGCTGGCCGACAAGCTTCGCAAGCTGGAAGACCTCGGCCTGGTCATGAGGGAGGAGCCGGGCTCGCGCGGCGCGCCGTACCGCCTCGCGCCAGCCGGCCAGCAGCTGGTCCCGACCCTCAAGTCGCTGTGGGACTGGGCCGAGCACTGGGTGCCCGAGGATCCGGCCATGGCGGAACGCGACCCAACCGTGATCTCTGCCTGGCTCGTCCACCGCGTACGTCGGGCCAGCGCTCCGGCACAGCAGGCGGCGATCGAGCTGAACGTCACTGGCAGTGGTGAGCGCGTCTGGCTCCTGGTCGGCCGCGACATCGAGCCCTCGCTGTGCCTCGACGATCCAATGCTCGACGTCAGCCGATACGTCTACGTGGATGCCGACCCATCGGGCCTCTATCCGATCGCCCGAGGCTCTCGCAGCTGGACCGATGCGATCGCCGATCGATCGGTGCGCGCCTGGGGCGATCCGGACCTCCTGGCGGCCATGCCGACGTGGTTCAACGAGGTCGACGTGCCGATCCGCGAGGCGGTCGTCGCCTAGCTGCCGGACGCGAGCGCGGTCGCGGCAAGTGCGAGGCCGGCCACGATCAGGCCGATGTGGATGCTGATGAGCGTCCACCGGCCCGGCGAGAACGGGTCATCCAGGGCCGCTGGCACCGGCAGGAGTCGGTACCAGAACCACAGCCCAAGCACCGAGCCGAGCAGGATGCCCGCGGTGACCAGCAGCCACCCGGCCGCAGCGACCGGACCTTCCGGCAGCCAGAAGGCGCAGATCGCCAGCAGCGGCACGCCGACGAGGGCTGATGGCAGCACGAGCGCGTAGCGCCATCGAGCGTCCCGCAGGCTGGCGAACAGCAGGGTCGGCATCGACAGCCAACCCAGCAGCAGCGCTAGGTCGATCGCGACCGGTGCCTCGAGCGTGACAGTGGCGAGCGCCCAGAGGACGCCCAACGCGACGACTGCCGTGAACGCCAGCCGCCGAACGCGGCCGGCGAACCGCGCATCGGCGGAGAGCTCGACGGGCAGTACACGCCCGCGAAGCGTATCGGTCATGCCGGAGCTGCGGCCTCGAAGGGCCGGCGCAGGAACAGCCAGAACCCGATGAGGAACAGCAGGTCGGCGACGCCGAAGACGATGAAGACAGGGTGCAACAGCTGCCCGATGGCCAGGTAGTAGAAGGCCAGGCCGCTGAAGATCGCCTTGTACACGATCCCGAGCTTGACGATGCCCAAGTTGGCCGATGGATCCTGGTACACGAACCAGTAGCCGAGGCCCTGGGTGAACACGAAGGCCGCGGTGAGATGGATGTACGACGTGTTGTTCGGCAGCGCGATGCCGAGTGCATCGAAGAGCGGGCCATACAGGATGAAGAAGGCCACGCCCAGCACGATGTCGTAGATCGCCGCCACCAGGAAGAAGGTCCGCCAGGTCGTCATGCGCTCATCCTCCGATGGCGCGCCTCTCGCAGGAAGCTGCGCCGATGCTCGTGGAAGGCGCTGCGACGCCTCGCCCGCTCGTCCTCGGTGTACAGCCGCCGACCGAGCTCGACCAGCTGGTGCTGGAGCTCGGCGGGCGACATCTGCGCCGGCCGGAAGTTGACGTCGAACATCGTGCAGCGCTCCCAGGCGTCTGGCTCGAGCAGCCGGCCATCGGCCAGGAGCCGGTCGTACATCGGCGTGCCGGGGAAGGGCGTGAGCACGGTGATCTGCACGTCGAACTGGCCGCTGGCCTGGACGAAGTCGTACACCGCGTCGAAGATCTCGGGGCCGTCGCCATCGAGCCCGAGCACGAAGCAGCCGTTCACGGCGATGCCGTGTGACTGGATGCGCTCGACCGCCTCCAGGTAGCGCCCGACGCGGCCGTGCTTCCAGTTGCGCCGCAGCTCGACGCCGTTCAGGCCGCCCGCGCTCGGGCTCTCGAGGCCGATCAGCACCTCGGCACAGCCCGCCTCGCGCATGAGCGCCAGCAGCTCCGGATCGTCGGCTATCGACACGTCGCTCTCGGTGAACCAGCGAATGCCCTCGGCGGCCACGGCTCGCAGCAGCTGCTTCGAGTGGCGCCGATGGACGAAGGAGTTGTCGTCCGCGAACTCGATGAACGGCTTGGGCCACAGCCGCTTGATCTCGCGAATCTCGGCGATGACCTTGTGGACCGGCTTCATCTTGTACAGCGGTGTGAGCCGGATCGACGCGGCGCAGAACTCGCAGCGCCACGGGCAGCCACGCTGTGTCTGGACCGTGATGCGGTTGTATCGGTCCATGTCGAGCAGGTCGAAGCGCGGCATCGGCGCGTCGGCCAGGCTGAAGCTGCGGCCGTCCGTGACGTAGCGCTGCTTCAGGCGACCCGCCTCCAGGCCGGCCAGCAGGATCGGCCAGCCGATCTCGCCCTCGCCGATGACGATCGCATCGGCATGCTGTGCCGCCTCGTCGGGCCTGGCAGTCACGTGCAGCCCGCCGAGCACCGTCCGCACGCCGAGCGTGCGGTATCGGTCCGAGAGCTCGTAGGCATCCTTGATCTGAGCCGAGAACGAGGCGATGGCGGCGACGTCACATTGCGGGAGCTCGTCGAGCTTTCGAAGGTCGGCCACCTCGTGGTAGCTGACCTCGATGCGGTCGGGCGTCATCCCGGCCAGCGTCAACAACGACAGGCTCGGCAGCGAGGCGATGACCTTGCTGCGCTCGACGAAGCCGGGCATGGTCAGCCCGACGGCGTTGAGCTCCGGGTTCGCGGCCCGGACACCGCTCATGGCGATCAGCGCGATTTGCACGCGGGGTCTCCCGCTTCGGGTTTGACCGCCACCCTAGGCTACCGGTCTGCGGACGAACTGCGGTGCCGCAGGATCCTCAGCGCGTGGGTCGCGTCGCACGCAGGACCCACATGAGCGCCATGACCGATGCGACCAGCACGGCGACCACGACAAGGTCGCGCCCCGTCGTCAGCTCCACCTCTCACCTCCGCGCAGGACAAGACCCCCTGAGCCTGCCGAAGGGCACGACGGCCGCGCCAGCATACGCCCGCGTGGCAAGAGGGAGAGCTGGTCCCGATCAGTCGGCGGCGGTTTCCACTCGCCCCACGGCCTCCTCGAAGCCGAGGCCGTTGAGATCCGCCAGCGCCGACGACTCGATATCCGCCAGCGCGCGCCCGTCCGCGTTCACGACGAGCGCGTCGAACGACATCAGTCGATAGAAGCGGCTCTCGTCGCGCTGACGCTGGGCACTCAGCCCGGCGATGCGCGCCGATTCGCCCTTGTTGCGCAGGAAAAAGACGCTCTCACCCCAGGCCGGCAGGTGGTCGATGGACTCCGGTCCGTCGAAGAGCGGGATCTCCAGCGCGAGGCTCAGTCCGGCGTGCCCGGCAAGGACTTCCTCCACGGCGAGGGTAGCCGTTGCGTAGTGCAGGCCGTCGAAGGTCCGGCCGGGCGAGACCGCCACCACGCGTCCTCGGACCACGGCGTCCGCGGTCGTCACGAGCTCATGGAGGGAGTTGGGTGAATCCACCTCGAGAGCGTCCAGGCGACCGGCCCACGGGAGAAGCTGCTGCCGGGGGCGTGGCTCGCTCGGTGGGGTGAGGATCCGGCGTCCGGGCCACGGGTCGCGGCGGTAGTGGTAGGCGTTGATGTGGTCGATGTCGTACTGGTGCAGACCGGTCGGGCCATTGGGCGTGTCGGCGTTCATGCACGTCGCGCCAACGTCCGTGCCCGACGTGTCCGGCGGATTGCCCCAGTGCCGCAGACCGATGGTGTGGCCCATCTCGTGGCAGGTCACGTAGTCGCGGCTGGCGTCGTCGTCGAAGAAGGCGCCGTACCGCGAGTTGATGTTGAGGTGCAGCTCCTGGTGCCGGCACCAACGGTCGCCGCTCGGGTTCGTGCCCTGCGGTGCATCGGACGGGCAGTACACCCAACCGGCCGCCCCGTTCTCGCCGTAATCGCCGCTGAAGGCGATGACGTCCGTCGTGCGCGTCAACCTGGCCTGCTCGATGACGACCAGCTTCGTCGGTCCATAGTCATCCGCCAGGGTGCGACGCATGGAGGCGGCGAGCTCCTCCGTCAGGCTGGGGTCGAAGTAGACGAGGTGCCACGGGTTGTCGCCGACGCTGGTGCAGCGCGGAGGAATGACCGGTCGGTTGCAGTTGAACTGCGCCGTGATGTCGCGACCGCCGTGGTCGGCCACGGCGGCCTGCGGAGCCATGCTCACGCTCGCCAGGATGGCGGCGAGCAGCAGCCGGCGGGCGAAGGCGGTTCTCGAGTGCGCGTGCATCGTTCGCATCAGATGGTCGGGTCGCATCGGTTTGGTGTCAACGAGTTGGCCTCGTAGAACGTCTGTTCTATATTGAGCGGATGCGGACCGTCTACCGCGAGGAGCCGTGCAGCACGGCGCTCAACCGCGTCACCGGGATGGGCTTCAGATGGAGC
>JAICRD010000119.1 GCA_025937535.1 Chloroflexota bacterium
ACGATCGCTTGCGTCTCACCGCGCTGGAACAACGCCGAACCGTGCACGCGCGGCAGGAGGCCGACCTCGCAGGTGATCGGGCGGATCGTGCGCGTGTCGCGGCCGTCGATGCGGACGTTTTCGCTCAGCACCAGCTCGCGCACGGTGGCCTTGGTCAGGACGTCCATGAGCGCCGAGCCGATGCCGTGGCGGCGGCGGATGTCCTCCAGCCGGTCGCCCTGCTCCGCGCGGTTGTAGCTCTCGCGCGCGCGGCGGACCTCGCCGGCGATGTCCTCGCGCAGCGCGTCGAGACGCTCGGCGAGGCCCTGCGTGAAGTGGCTGAACAGCTCGGCCGTGGCCTCGGCGTCGGGCATGGCCCGGTGCGCCGCAGCGTGGTCGCGGCCGAAGATGAACCGAACCAGGTCGCCGAGCTTGTAGGCGCCCGCATCGGGGTAGAGCTGGTAGCCCAGCTCGAGGGTGTCGAACACCCCCGTTGGCTCCCACTTGAGCTCCGGGGGCAGGTGGCGCAGCAGGAACGGCAGGTCGAAGCTCACGTTGTGCGCCACCACGGGGGCGTCGCCGATCCACTGGACGAAGTTCGCCAGCACCTCGGAAGCGGTCGATGCGTTGCCGACGTCATCGGTCGTGATGCCGTGGACCTGGTGCCCGACGATCGGGCGACCGGGGTTGACGAGCGACTCGAAGCGGTCGACGACCTGGCCGTCGCGCACCCGGAGCGCCGCGATGTCGACGATGTAGCCGGTCTCGGGCTTCATCGAGGTCGTCTCGAGGTCGAAGATGACGAACTCGGTCTGGCCCTGCGCCAGCAGCTTCCCGAGCTTCGGGACCGATTCGGCCTTGGGGCCGACGAACGGCAGCTTCTTCGGCTTGCCGGCCGAGGCGACCAGCTTTTCCTGCAGGTCGATCGACTGCTGAAGCTCGGCATGGCCGAAGGCGATGGCGTCGGCCATCACGTCCTCGGGCAGGATCTTCGCGCCGGCCTCGACCATCATCACCGCGTCGCGCGTGCCCGCCACGACGAGATCGAGCTCGCTGTCGGCGAGTTGGGTGATCGTCGGGTTCGTCACGAACTCGCCGTTGAGGCGGCCGACGCGAACGGCGCCGACCGGGCCGAGGAACGGGATCTGGCTGATGGTCAGCGCCGCCGAGGCGCCGTTGAGCGCGATGATGTCCGGGTCGTTCTCCTGGTCGGTCGAGAGAACGGTCAGGACGACCTGCACGTCGTTGTAATAGCCCTTCGGGAAGAGCGGGCGGATCGGACGGTCGGTGAGGCGCATGGCCAGGATGGCCGCCTCCGACGGGCGCGACTCGCGCTTGATGAAGCCGCCGGGGATCTTGCCCGCGGCGTACATCCGCTCCTCGTAGTCGACGGTGAGCGGGAAGAAGTCCGCGCCTTCGCGCGGCTCCTTGCTGGCGACCGCGGTCGCCAGGACGACGGTGTCGCCGTATCGGACGATGACGGCGCCGTCAGCCTGCTCGGCGAGCTTGCCGGCCTCCATGCTGAAGACCTTGCCGCCGATCTCGGCCTCGTGCTTGATAGCCACTGATTCCTCCAGTGTTCATGTGCGGCATCCGGCGTCTGGATCTGCTGGCGCGCTCCGGTTGGATTGGAGCGCAGGCGTCAGGCAGGGGCGAATGCCAAAGTGGTGAGTCGTTTCGTGAGATATGCGAGACCCAGGTCCCTTCGATGGGGCCTGGGTCGATCGCGAGCGTGTCTAGCGGCCCATCCTACCGACGGAGTCCCAGGTTGCTGATGACGGCGCGGTACCGATCCACGTCATTGCGGACCAGGTAGGCCAGCAGCCGCCGTCGCTGCCCGACGAGCTTCAGGAGCCCGCGGCGCGAGTGGTTGTCCTTCGGGAAGCTCCGCAGATGATCCGTAAGCGACTTGATCCGCTCGGTGAGAAGCGCAATCTGCACCTCGGGTGATCCCGTATCGCCCTCGTGCGTGGCGTACTCGTCGACGATTGCGCTCTTCGCGTCCTTGGCGAGCGGCACGTATTCCTCCACATTCGTTTCCGTAACGGTCGGAGTCTACCAGAGCGCCTATCCTGCCGCCATCAGACGCTCCTGGAGCCCTCCTGGGGTCGGCCAGCCCCACGCTCAACCCGGAGCGCGAATTCGGCGCCGTGCCTCGACCTCGTCGGCACGCATCTGCGTCACCAGCGCGTCGACCGACGCGAACCGGCGCTCCTCGCGCAATCGATCCTCGAGCTCGACGCTCAGCGTGGCGTCATACAGGTCTCCGTCCCAATCGAGGAGGTAGACCTCGACCAGGATGCGCCCGTCGTCATGGAAGGTCGGCCGCACGCCGATGCTGACAAGGGCCGGGTGCTCCGGCCCGACGCCGCGATCCGGCACGCTGACCCGTCCAAGGTAGATGCCGAGTGCGGGCAGGGCCGGCGTGTAGTCGAACGCGAGGTTGGCCGTCGGAAAGCCGAGCTCTCTGCCCCGCCGGTCGCCACGCACCACCCTCCCCTGCAGCAACGGCCGGGAGCCGAGGAGCCGTCGGGCGCCCGGGACGTCGCCGTCGGACAGCACACCGCGGATGCGCGACGAGGAGACCTCGGCGCCGTCGATGAGCAACGGATCGGCATGGATCACGTCGAATCCGCGCTCCGCCCCGATCTCGGCGACCCTGTCCGGCGTCCCGGCCCGCCCGCGACCGAAGGCACTGGTCGGGCTCATCGTGATGCCGCACAGCTCGATCCCGGGCGCCAGCGCGTCGAGGAATTCGGCCGGCGTGAGCGAGCGCAAGGCATCGTCGAAGGGGATGACGACGGCCTGGATCGCCAGGCCAGCCAACCGCTCGAGCGTCGTTTCGGGTGGCAGAAGGCGTGGAACGGTCGTGCCCGGGCGGATCACTTCGTCGGGATGGGGCGAGAAGACCAGCGCAACCGCGGATGCCCGGCGTTGACGAGCACCCTCGGCCGTGAGATGCAGCAGGTGCCGATGGCCGAGATGCACGCCGTCGAACACGCCAAGCGTCACGACCGCGCGCCCGATCGGCGGGATCGACAACCTCACCGCGATGGCTCCTGCGACACCACCTTCTCCGGGCGCAGCATCGACGCCTCGATTCGTCCGACGCCGACGAGGCTGCCATCGGCGGCGAAGGCGGCGACGCGCCCCTCGGGGCCGTCATGCCGCTGTGCCGAGCCGTGGACGAACCGCCAGGATGCGTCTGCGTCCAGCACCACGCGTGGCAGCGGCAGCAGCGATCCGACCGGCAGGATGGCGTCCGACAGCCTGCCGTCTGCCGCGAGCGCGCTGAGCTGATCGGGCGTGACCGCATCGGCGACAGCGAGGCCCGACGCCTCGGTTCGGCGCAGGGCGTGGAGGTGGCCACCGGTGCCGAGCCGCTCACCGAGGTCGCGGGCGATCGACCGAACGTACGTGCCCGGACCGCAGCGCAGGTCCACCCGCACATCGACGCGATCGGCCGCGGGCTCTACGGCCAGCACATCGATGGCGTCGACACTGACCGTCCTCGGCGGCACCTCGATCGGGGCGCCCGCGCGCGCGGCGCGGTGCGCGACGCGACCCTCGTGCTTCCGGGCGCTGAAGACGGGCGGTCGTTGCTCGAACGTCCCGACGAACGCGGCCAGGGCGTCGCGAATCGCCGCCTCCGACGGCATCGGCGCGTCCACCCGCTCCAGAGGGCCCTCGGCGTCGTCGGTCGCGCTGCGCTCGCCAAGCCGGAAGACCGCCTCATAGCGCTTGCGACCGCCGGTCAGCTCCTCGCTGAAGCGCGTCGCGCTCCCGACCAGGATGGGTAAGACGCCCGAGGCGAGCGGGTCCAGCGTGCCGGCGTGACCGATCCGACGCGTGCCGGTCAGCCGTCGAAGGAAGCCGACCATGTCGTGGCTCGTCGGCCCGACCGGCTTGTCGAGGTTAACGACCCCGAGCATCGGCGCGCTGGAGCTCGCGCTCGCACTCGTCCAGGACACGGTGCCTCGCTTCCGCGAGCGGCGCCATGACGGTGCATCCGGCCGCGCGAGCGTGCCCTCCGCCGCCGAAGGCCGAGGTGATGGCGACGGCATCGGCTCTCGATGAGGTGCGGACGCTGACGCGAACCTCGTTCGCATCGGCCTCCTTGAAGAGCAGGGTCACGTCCGCCGTCCGCGTGCCGGCCAGGAGGTCGATGAAGCCCTCGCTGGCCACTGGCTGCGTGCCGGTCTCGGCCAGCATGCTGAGCGTCATCGAGGCGTGCACGATCCGCCCGTCGCGCATCTGCTCGGCGCCGGCCAGGATCTTTCCCCACAGCGCGAGGGTGCTGAACGGCTTGTCCGCGTAGATCGACCGATGGATGGCGGAGAGCGGGGCACCCGCCGCCACGAGGTCGGCCGCCACGCGCAGCGTTCGCGGCGTGGCATTCGGGTGCGCGAAGGTGTGCGTGTCCTGCACGATCCCTGCGGTGAGCACGGTCGCAATGCGTTGGTCGATCGTCACGCCAAGCTTGGGAACGAGCAGCGCGACCATCTCGCACGTCGCGGCCGCGTCGGGATCGACCCAGGCGATGGCGGCCTCGCTGCCGTCGTTGGAGACGTGATGGTCGATGTTGATCACGCGGGCTCGGCTGAGCCACTCCCCGCACTCGCGGGCGACGCCCCCCGTGCGTGACAGCGGCCCGTCGACAACGATCGCGAGGTCCGGCTCCAGCTGCGGTCGCGTACGGACCTCGTCGGCATGCGGGAGGTTCGCCAGCGACGGCGGCACCGGATCGGCTGCGACGACCTCCGCCTGCTTTCCCAGCCGCTCCGCTGCCATCCGCAGGGCGAGCGCCGACCCGAGCGTGTCTGCGTCTGGGTTCTCGTGGCAGATGGCGGTGATGCGCGACGCGCCGAGGATCGCCTCGACCACCGCCTCACGGCTCACCGGCGCGCTCCTCCTCGAGCTCGCGCAGCAGGCGCAGGACTCGATCGCCCGCCTCGATCGAGTCGTCATGACGGATGACGAGCTGCGGCACGTGTCGGATCGTCAGGCGGCCACCGAGCTGGCGCCTGAGCCAGGGCGCCGCATCGGTCAGCGCCCTGACGGTGGATGCCTGCTCCTCGGGCGTACCGAGCACGCTGACCCAGACCCGGGCGGTGCCCAGGTCACGCGCCGTCTCCACCCGCGTGATGGTCGCGAACCCGACGCGCGGGTCCTTCATCTCGCGTTGCAGCAGCTCCATCAGCTCCTGCCGGATCTGGCTGTCGAGCCGATCGGTCCGCTGGCTCATCAGTCCTATGCCTGCTCGGCCACCATCTGGTAGCACTCGATGACGTCACCCTCGGCGATGTCCTCGGCGTCGAGACCGATGCCACATTCGAAGCCGGTGGCGACCTCGCGAACGTCGTCCTTGAACCGCTTGAGCGAGGTGATGCGCGTGTCCGCGATGAGCTCGCCGCCGCGGAAGAGCCGTGCCTGGCCGCCGCGCACGATGCGCCCATCGGTCACGTACGACCCCGCGATGTTCCCCGCACGACCGGCCTTGATGACCATCCGGACCTCGGCGTGACCCTCGATCTGCTCGATCAGCTTCGGCGCCAGGAGGCCCTGGAGCGCCTGGCCGATGTCGTCGGTCAGCTTGTAGATCACGTCGTACAGCCGGACGTCGACGCCGGTCGCTTCGATCGAGCGCTGGGCCCCGGCATCGGGCTTCGTGTTGAAGCCGACCACCACCGCGTTGGAGGCCGACGCCAGGTTGATGTCGCTCTCGTTGATGTCGCCGGCGCCCTCGCGCAGGATGTTGATCCGGACCTCGTCGGTGTTGAGCCGCTCGAGGGAGTGCCGGATCGCTCCCAGCGAGCCCTGCACGTCGGTCTTGAGCACGACGCGAAGCTCCGCGACCTCGCTGTCCTTGATCTGCGCGCTGATCTCCTCGAGGCTGCTCACCGTTCGGCCATCGCCACCGGCCGCGTCGGCCTCCGCCTTCTCGGCGGCGTCACGGGCGGCTTTCTCGTCGGCGACGACGCGCAGGATATCGCCGGCCTCTGGCAGACCCTGCAGGCCGATGATCTCGACGGCGGTCGCTGGCTCGGCCTGCTTCACGCGCTTGCCGGCGGCGTTGTTCAGGGCTCGCACCCGCCCGTGGGTGCGTCCGACGCTGACCACGTCCCCGATCTTGAGCGTGCCGGTCTGGACGAGGACGGTGGCGACGTTGCCACGCCCCTTGTCCACCTTGGACTCGACGATCGTGCCGATCGCCTCGCGGTCGGGGTTGGCCTTGAGGTCCTGGAGGTCGGCGACCAGCAGGACCATCTCCATCAGGTCGTCGATGCCGGTCCGCTGCTTGGCGCTGACCGGGACGGCGATCACGTCGCCGCCGTACTCCTCGATCAGGACGTTGTTGTCGGCCAGCTCCTGCTTCACCCGGTCGGGGTTCGCGTCGGGCTTGTCGACCTTGTTGATCGCCACGATCATCGGCACGCGCGCCGCGCGGACATGATCGATGGCCTCCTTGGTCTGGGGCATGACGCCGTCATCGGCGGCGACGACGATGACCGCGATGTCGGTCACCTGCGCGCCGCGGGCACGCATGGCGGTGAAGGCCTCGTGGCCGGGCGTGTCCAG
>JAICRD010000031.1 GCA_025937535.1 Chloroflexota bacterium
CCGGACCCGGCCATCTCGACCGGCTACGGGCACGCCTTCGTCCAGCGCGGCTGGGGCCGATGGGGTGCCGAGCCGTACACCGACATCATGGCCGCGGTCGACGCCGTCCTCGAGCGACCGGAGATCGACGCCGAGCGAACGGCCCTGATGGGCGGCTCCTTCGGTGGCTACATGGCCAACTGGGTGGCCGGCAGCACGGATCGGTTCAAGGGCATCGTCACCCACGCCAGCCTGTGGGAGCTCCGCGGCTTCCACGGCACCACCGACTACGGCCCGGACTGGGAGCGCGAGTTCGGCGACCCGTACGCCGATCCCTCGCGCTACGAAGAGTGGTCACCGGCCCGCCTGCTGGCGAACGTCAAGACGCCGATGCTCGTCATCCACGGCGAGCGCGACCTGCGCGTGCCGATCAGCGAGGCGCTCCGCCTCTGGACGGACCTGCGTCGCCACAGGGTCCCGGCCCGGTTCCTGTACTTCCCAGATGAGAACCACTGGATCCTGAAGCCGCAGAACGCGCGGCTCTGGTACGAGACGGTGTGGGCGTTCCTCGACGAGACCGTTCGAGGGGAGGAGTTCCGCCGGCCGGCGCTTGTGTGATCCACGGCACGCCGGGTGCAAGAGGATGAGCCGTGTTTGCCCTGCTTCGTCGCTTCGTGGTCGGTTGGCTTCTCATCCGCCTCGTGAGGCGGCTCACCGGAAACGACCAGGACCGTCGACGACGATGAAGCCGGTCTAGCCGGCCCGAGCCGCATCGCGCTCGAGGTTGAGGGCCCGCTTCGCCTCGAACCGCGACGCCTGCGCGTCGAGGTCGGTGAGGAATCGGCGCAGCTCCTCGCGCCGGAGCTCGGCCGATGCGTCGAGGTTGGTCAGGCCGAAGATGCCCCAGTGGGTGAGCAGCGGCCAGACGACATCGTCGTGGTGGACACGCAGGTCATAGATCCCGGCCTTCGCCATCTGGGCTGCCTTGCGCGTGAAGCTCACCATGCCGGCGCCGGGCATTCGGAAGCCGATGACCTCGTCGGCGACGGCGTGCACCGCCGCCGACGGATCGATCTTCATCGCCTCCGACAGCATGTCGCGGTAGAAGACCATGTGGAGGTTCTCGTCGGCCGCGATGCGGGCCATGATCCGATCGGCGACCGGATCGGCGGAATAGCGGCCGGTGTTGCGGTGGCTGATGCGCGTCGCGAGCTCCTGGAAGGCGACGTAGGCGAGGCCGCGGAGGACGTTGCCACCGTCGTCGTGGTCGTAAGCGATCTGCAGCTGGTTCATGCGTGAGCGCTCGAGCGCGTACGGGTCGATGTTGCGCGTGACCACGAGATAGTCACGCAGCACGATGGCATGGCGTCCCTCCTCGGCGGTCCATCGGTTCACCCAGTTGATCCACGGTCCGTCGCCACGGCCGAACATGCGGTGGATCTCGCGGTGGTAGCTCGGCAGGTTGTCCTCGGTGAGGAGGTTGACCTCGAACGCGATCTGCGCGACGCCGCTGATCCGCGGCTGGTCCGGCGTCCACGGCTCCTTGTCGTAGTCACGTCCGAGCGAGTACGGGACGTAATCGTGCGGGAACCACTCTCTCGCCATGCCGAGGTGGCGATTGAGCAGGCGTTCGGCCACGGGCTCGAGCTCGGTGAGGAGGTCGCGCGGCTGAGTGAAGGCTGGCGTCGTCATCGGTGCTCCGGTGGAGTCGGCGCACCGCTGGTACGGACGCGCAGTTGAGCTAGGGCTGGGAGCCTATGGTTGCACGAACCGGGCCGGAGCGGGTCGGCTAGGGGTAGAGCCCGCGCAGCGTCGTGGCATCGGCGACGCGCGACACGGCGACCATCATCGCCGCGCTGCGCAGGTCGACCCTCTCGGCGCTGGCCGTCGCGCCGATGTCACCCATCGCCGCGTCCATGATCCGGTCCAGCTGCGCGGTGATCTCGGCCTCGCTCCAGAAGAACGCCTGCATGTCCTGCACCCACTCGAAGTAGCCGAGCACGGTCCCGCCGGCCGTGGCCACGATGTCCGGGATGACGGTCACGCCGCGATCGGCCAGCACCAGGTCGGCGGCTGGCATTGTGCCGCCGTTGGCGACCTCGGCCACGATGCGGGCCTTGATGGCGCCGGCGTTGCCATCGGTCACTTCGCCCTGGAGTCCCGCAAGGACGAGGACGTCGCAGTCGATCGCGAAGATGTCGGCCTTGGCCATCGGCTCCGTCTCGGGCAGGCCGCTGATTGCATCGTGCTCGCGCATCCAGTCGATGGCCCGGTCCACGGCGATCCCGGACTCGTTGGCGACGGCATCTCGATCGTCGGCGAGTGCGACGACGCGGACGCCCGCCCCGGCGAGCTCCTCGGCGAGGGTCATGC
Source organism: Chloroflexota bacterium (assembly GCA_025937535.1). Classification (GTDB taxonomy): domain Bacteria; phylum Chloroflexota; class Limnocylindria; order QHBO01; family QHBO01; genus JACDBZ01. The sequence goes on from JAICRD010000031.1 coordinate 2,353, forward strand.
CGACGCGCCCGAAGCCCTGGATCGCCACCCGCGACCCCTTCAGCTCGAGGCCCATGCTTGCGGCGCTGGCCGCGATGCACCGAAAGGCGCCGCGCGCCGTGGCGCTGCGACGTCCGCGCGTCCCGCCGATGGCGAGCGGCTTGCCGATCACCGACGCCGCCACCGTCTGGCCCCGGTGCATCGAGAGCGTGTCCATGATCCAGGCCATGGTCTGCGAGCCGGTGTTGACGTCGGGGCTTGGGATGTCGCTGTCAGGCCCCAGCAGGGGGCCAATCTCGGTCGCGAACCGGCGTGTCAGGCCCTGCCGCTCGTTCTCGGACAGCAGGCGCGGGTTGACCCGCACGCCGCCGGCCGCGCCGCCGAACGGGATCCGCACGAGCGCCGCCTTCCAGGTGTTGAGCATGGCCAGCGCGCGCACCTCGTCCAGATCGAGGCCTGGCACGTAGCGGATGCCGCCCATGGTCGGCCCGCGGTTGACGTTGTGGTGCACGCGGTACCCGGTGTAGACCTCGACGTGTCCGTCGTCATGCGTGACCGGGAAGTGCACCGTCAGCTCGCGCTTCGGCACGCGCAGCACACGATGCATGCCGTCGTCGAGCCCGAGGCGCTCGGCCGCCGCGTCCAGCTCACCCTGGATGTGGGTCCACAGGTCGTTGGCCGATGTCGCGCCGCGTCGCTCGGTCGTCATCGGTGTCTAGGCTAGCGCGCGCCGCAAGGCCGCGGTGGCAAGATGAGCCCGTTCATTCCAGACCGATGCGTCGGCGGCACGAGCATCCCGACCGACGCTCACGCACAGCCCGAGGAGGACCGTCCCGATGGCGCCACGCGTCATGACCGTCTCCGGACCGATCCCACCCGATCGTCTCGGCTTCACCCTCCCCCACGAGCACACCGGCATCTACCTGTGGCACATCGAGAAGCGCTGGGATTACTGGGAGCTCACGCCGGACGAGGAGACGCTGATCGAGGAGCTCCGAGACTTTCGCCGTCGAGGCGGCGGCACGCTGGTCGACCTGACGCTGGACGGTGTCGGCCGCGACCCGCATCGGCTCCGGCGGCTGGCGAGCGCCACCGGCCTGAACATCGTGATGGGCACGGGCTGGTATCGCGGGGCGCACTATCCGGCCGAGGCGCTCCTCGACCGCAGGTCGGTCGACGACCTCGCCGACGCCATCGTGGCCGAGTTCGAGGACGGGGTAGCAGATACCGGCATCCGGCCGGGCATCATCGGCGAGATCGGCACCGACAAGCCGTGGGTCAGCGCGCTCGAGGAGCGCGTGCACCGGGCGGCGGCGCGGGCATCGCTGCGCACCGGCATGGCGATCACGACCCACGGGGTGCAGTCGGCGGTCGGCCTGGCGCAGCTGAAGATCTTCACCGAGGAGGGCGTCGACCCGGCCCGCGTCGTCATCGGCCATGCCGATTCCTATCACGACCTCGACTTCTACCTCGCCGTGCTGGCCGCGGGCGCGAACCTCCAGTTCGACTTCCTGGGCCACCGGTTCGGGACGGAGGAGGCGCTCGAGCCGCGGCTGGTGGAGACGATCGTCGAGCTGCTGGAGCGCGGTTTCGCACCGCAGGTGCTGCTCAGCCAGGACGTCTGCCACAACAGCCAGCTCAAGGCCAACGGTGGCTTCGGCTACGTATACCTGCACCAGCATTTCCTGCCGACCCTCCGCACCGCCGCGGTGGGGGAGGGCGAGATCCGAGCGATGACCATCGACAATCCGGCTCGGATTCTGACGCTCCCGTGAGCCGCGCGCCGGGTCCGGTTGGTTCGCCGCTGGGAGTATCGGCCACTTCTTCGCCGAACTGGTTCGCCCTTGAGAAGAACGGCCAAGCAGGGGGTCCCACGTTGGCTGTTCGTGGTCCGCACATGGGAACGAAGGCCAATCATCGGCCGTTACGCCCGGCAGCGCACTAGTCGCAGGCGGATCCCATGCCGACGCCGCGCGACCCCGTCGCCGATCTGAAGCGCATCGCCTTCCTGCTGGAGGCGATGCAGGAGCCCGGCTACCGGGTGCGCGCCTTCCGGAGCGCGGCGACGGCGCTGGCCGGGATCGGTCCGGACGAGGTGGCCGTGCGCGCGGCCAACGGAAGCCTGCGCGAGCTGACGGGCGTCGGCGAGGTCACCGAGCGGACCATCCTGGAGAGCCTGCGCGGCGAGGAGCCGGTCTACCTTCGCCGGCTCGAGTCGCTCCCGGAGGGAACGCCGCTGGTCGAGGGCGCCGCGAAGCTGCGGGCCGCGCTGAAGGGGGACCTGCACTCCCACACCGAGGCCTCGGACGGACACTTCACCAGTCGCGAGATGGCGGAGGTGGCCATCGAGCTCGGCCACGAGTACCTCGTCATCACCGACCATTCACCGCGTCTGACCATCGCCAACGGCCTGTCGACCGAGCGACTGCTGGCCCAGCTCGACGAGATCGATGGCCTCAACCGTGAGCTCGCGCCGTTCCGGCTGCTGACCGGCATCGAGGTCGACATCAACGAGGACGGCTCGCTCGACCAGTCGCCCGAGGTGCTCGGCCGCCTGGACGTCGTGGTGGGCAGCATGCACTCGGCGCTGCGCATGCCGGCCGAGCCGATGACACGGCGGATGGTGACCGCCCTTGCGAATCCGCACCTCGACGTGCTCGGCCACTGCACCGGCCGCATGAAGCGCAAGCGTCGCAACCGGCCGGAGTCGACCTTCGACGCGGAGATCGTCTTCGCCGCCGCGGCAAAGCTCGACAAGGCGATCGAAATCAATTGCCTTCCCGACCGCCTGGATCCGCCCAAGCGGCTCCTGCGCCTGGCGGTCGAATCGGGCTGCCGCGTGTCGATCGACTCCGACGCGCATTACCTCGGCCAGCTGGCCTGGGTCAGGGTCGGGTGCGAGCGCGGATTCCTGTGCGGCGTGACGCCGGACATCGTCGTGAATGCGCTGCCCGCCGACGAGCTGCTGGCCTGGACCGCGTCGCACGAAGCGGGCTAATCGCTGGCGCGCGCCGTGCAACCGCTGTCGCGCACCTACCAACCGAATCGAGGAGGAAACATGTCCGTTGCCAAGGTCACCGAGCTGTCCTGCACGTCGAACGAGAGCTTCGAGGATGCCGTCCGGCAGGGAATCGATCGTGCCAACAAGACGTTGCGCCAGGTCCGGAGCGCGTGGGTCAAGGAGCAGCGCGTCAATGTCAGCCGCGACGGCGGCATCGAGTTCCAGGCCAACATCCTCGTGACGTTCGTCCTCGAGGACTAGACCGATGCGGCCGGCGCCTCGCGCCGGCCGTGGTCATTCCGCCAGGCCGATGCGTCCGTCGGAGCGCACGAACCGCGACCGATAGGTCGGGTTGCTGACCCGCTGGCTGACCATGGCCGCATCGAGCGGCTTGCCGCTGCGCGGCGGCGCGTAGCGTCCGCGCTCGGCGATCGCGCCGGCAAGCTCTGCGGCGGACATCGGCCCGCGCTCGCGGAGCACCTCGATCATCTCGTCGTGGAGCGCGACGCGTTGCGTGGCCGGGGCTGCCGCGACGGCATTGCTGCGCACGCGCTTGGTTTCCGCGGGCGGGCCTTCGACCGGCTCGTCGCCGACGGGGGCGGGCGCCTTTGGTGCGGTGTCGCCGGCTCCTGCCTCGAGCTTGGCGACGCGCGCCGCCAGCTGCTCGAGCTGCGCCGCCAGGTTTGCCGGAGCCTCGGCGGAGCTGCCGCCGCGCGCCGCGTCGATACGTTCCTCGACCCACTGTCGGACCAGGTCGCCGGGGCGGACGCCGGCGTCTGCGGCGAGCTGCTTCAGCGTCCCGACCCGGCGGGGGTCGAGCCGGATCGACATGGCGCCGTCATCCGGCGGTCGATCGAATCGCGGCCGTGGGCTGTACGGCCGCCCGCCGCCACCCTGGTAGGGACGTTCGCCACCGCGGTCCCGCGGCGGGTACGAACGGTCGCCCTCGCGCGGTGGAAAGTCGCCTCCCCGCCGCGGCGGACGGTCGGATCGGTCGCGGGACGGTCGATCGGGGCGGCGATCAGGGCCGCGTCGGTTGAAGCTCATTGGTTGAAACGATACGCGGTTCGTTTAAATAGCGCCACCGGTAGATTAAAACGAGCCCGACCCGCCGCCTCCGCCGCCTCCACCTCCGCCGCCGAAGCCACCGCCGCTGCTGCCGGACGAGCTCGACGGTGGCGACGAGCCGACGCTGCCGAGCGCGCTGAACATGCCGCCGATGTCGGGCATGGCGGATCCGGAAAAGATGCTCCCCGAGCCATAGCTGACGCCGCCCGCAACGTCGCCGGCGGAAGCGCTCCACGCGGACCCGGGGGTGGATCCGAGCCAGGTCGGGTAGTAGGCGCCGACGGGCGAGCCGGTCGAGTCGCGCTGGTTGGCAAGGCCGCGAGCAAGGAGCGACGCGACCTCGTCATGCAGCCCGAGCGCCAGGCCCCAGACCACTGCCTTGTCGGGTGTGTTCGCGAGCCGCGCGATGTCGGGCTCGTTCACCACCTCCTCCATGCTGTGCGCCAACTCCATCGTCTTGCGCAGCGTCCGCCGATAGGCGGACAACATGGCGTCGACGTAGGCACCCGCGGCGGTGCGTTGGCTCATGGCGCGCCCGAACCCGACGGTCCCCGCGCCGCCGAGCACCAGGGCGGCGCCCAGCAGGACGGCACCACTCATCGGGATCGAGACGCCGATGAAGATGGCGATCCCGCCCGCGATGGCCAGCCCGACCCCGATGACGGTCATGCGCGTGATCTCGGGTCCTGGCATGCGCGCCAGCCAGCCGAGGCGAACGGCCTCGGACTCGAGCGTCCCCTTCACGTCGTCGAGCTCCGAATTGACACGCCACAGCCGTTCGCGGCGCAGCGTGTCGCTCCCTCCGGCCAGCGAGCGCAGGGACGACCAAGCCTGGCGCTCCGGCGTCGCGAGGTCATCGTCGTCGCCGGGCGCCGCGTTGACGGTGATGGCCGGATCGGTCAGGGGATCGGGGTCGTCGTCGCTCTTGACCTCGCGCACCCGGTCGAGGTTCTGGAACGTCAGGCGTCCGGTGCTTGCCAGCTCCGCGAGGACGGTGTTGATGCTGTGCTGGTTCGCCGTCCCGTTGCGGACGACGGTTGCCAGCGGTGGCGTCATCTCGGCCGGCGGACCGGCCATGAGGATGGACGGCGAGTCGATCAGCTCGGGATCGTCGCCCTCCCGCCGCCACTTCCACCAGACCAGGCCGAGAATGACGATGAGTGCCAGCGGCGCGACGATGATGCCGAGCGCCGCGTTCACCACCCGGGCGACCGTCAGGGGCACCGTGTCGGGTGCCATGCGCCCCTGGATCGCGTCGATCGTGTCGAGCGTCGCGGAGTTGAGATCGCCGTCGGCCGCCCGGGGCACGAAGCGGTCGTCGATGATCGACTGGAGGCCATCCTCGTCGATGTGCTGGGCAAGGAAGCCCGACCCGCCGTACAGGCTGATCTTCCCGTGCACGCGGTCCTCGTTGAGGCCGACCATCAGCACCAGGCCGTCGTCGAATCCCTCCCGACCGATGCCCCATTGGTCCATCAGGGCGCGGGCGTTGGCCAGGTTCTCGTCCTCGCTGATGCCGGGATCGACCTGGGTGTAGACCACGATCTCGGCACCGACCGCGGCCTCGATGGCGTCGATCCGGGACTCGACCTCGGCGACGGTCTCGGCTCGCAGCACACCGGCCTCGTCGTACACCGCGCGGTCGCTCTGCGGATCGGGGAATGGCGGTCCCGCCGCGAGCGCGGCGCCGGCCAGCAGGGCCAGGAGCACGAGAGCGCTCGGGAGGGCACGAGCCCATCGGTGCATGGGCGCCAGCATACCGGCTGGCACCCTTCTTGCGACCACCGCCGCGCTCAACGGGCGGCGAGTGTCCCGGTCGCGATCCACGCTGCGCGACCTCGCCGCCCGCCCTTCGGTCCGCGCGCCCATCGCCGCGGACCCGTGCCTGGAGATGAACCATGCAGCTTCGCGTCGGCGTCGTCACCGCGGTCTTCGTGTGCGCCGCGCTGCTCGTGGCCGACGTCGGCACGGCCGCGACGGCGATCGGGCCGCCGCTCCCAAAGGGCGCGAGCCCTCCGGCGCCGGCCGTGGAGCTGCCGCAGGCCCGGCCGCCGGAGCGTGGAGCAGTGCTCGCCGGCCATCCCGAGGGCTCGCCCAGCGACGAGATCGTCGGCACCGCGAGCAACTACGCCGGCACCGCCGGCTGGATGGGCCAGGCGACGGTCGCCCTGCCGGGCGCGCTCGGGGGTCGCTATGACGGCCAGGTGAACGGCCACGTGACCGTCTGCGCCGAACGCTGCGCGCGGCTGCCGGTGGTCGACTGGTGCCACTGCTACTGGGACACCGGTGACGAGCGCATCGTCGACCTGTCGCACGCCGCCTGGGAGCTCCTCAGCGACGCCCCACTCGCGGAGGGACTGATCGAGGTTCGCCTCCAGCTCGACGACTAGCGGCTAGGAGCAGCTGACCGTCACCTCGGTCGGCTCGACCTGGAGCCCGGGGATGGTCTCGGTCTGCTCGGTCGTCGCGCCGCCCTCGATCGGCAGCGTGATGGCGCTGCGCGTGCGCAGCCGCTCGCCGGCATCGCCAAGCGCGACCAGCTGGCACTTGGCGCGGCCCGCGCGCGTGCCCTCGTTCGTGACGGCGAAGGTGATCGACCAGCCCGGATCGGCGGCGTGAACCTCGTTCACCTGTGCCGCATACGGCCCCACGCCGCGGAACGAGAGGCTCGCGGCGAAGGCGAGTGCGGCCACGGCCAGCACGATGGCCACGGCCACGGTGCCGTGATACTGGGACGCGGACGGCGCCACCATGCCAGCGCGATTGCAGACCTCGCAGATGGATTCGTCGGCGCCGATCTCGCGCCCGCACTTGATGCAGTTGCGCGTTTCGGCGCTCATGCGGCCTCCTCGCCGGCCGCGCGGTCGAGCCGCTCGCCGGCCTGGATCGGGACGTCCAGCCAGTTCTCCTGCGGCGCCAGCGGACAGCTCCAGCGAGGGTCGAACACGCAGGACGGGTGGTAGGCGTAGTTGAAGTCCAGGACCAGCTTGCCGTCATCGGTCGTTCCGAGGTCCGCGCCCTTGGCCGAGTCCCACAGGTAGCGCCCGCCGCCATAGCTCGTTGAGCCGCTGGTGCCGTCGCGGAAGGGGATGAAGATGCCCCCGGCGTACTCCTCCAGCCAGAAGACCGAGAGGCGGCAGGCGGTGTCGCCGACGCGGAAGCTCACCCAGCCGATGCGCCGGAACGGGATGCCGAGGCCCTCTCCGGAGCGCGGAACGCCGATCGCCGGCGCCCCTGGGTCGGGCTCGAGTGTCGCGCGCAGGATCAGGTCATCGGCGTGGCGCCAGTAGGCGAGCCCGCGGAAGTCGCGCCGGACGGTGGTCGGGACCGGTGACGATGGATGTTCGGCCACCAGGCGATCCTTCGCCGCTCGGAAGGCGACCGCGCGCATCGGGCCGGGGCGCTCATCGGCGCGAAGCGCGGCGTACATGGCGTGCACGCGGCGGCGCCAATCGGCGAGGGCCAGGTGCTCGGAAAGGGGGTCGGCTGGAGTCATCGGTGCGGGTTGATGATGCATGAGAAGGGGCGAGCCGGCGAACCGGCCCGCCCCGTGGCGTTGAGAGGAGGGAGCTAGTTCAGGCCGTTGTCGCTCAGCCAGCCGCTGGCGATGTCCGCGTAGCTCTCCTGGTCGGCGATGCGCAGGTTCAGTGCGGTGAGCTCGTCGGTGGTGAGCAGCTCGGTCACCGCGTTGAGCGCGCCGGCCAGGGCGTCCCCGCCGGCATCGGCCAGCTCCTGGGTCATCACCGGGGCGAGATTCTGCGCCGGGGCCAGGCCCTTGTCGTCCTCCATGAGGACGAAGTTGAAGCCCGCGATCTCCGCCTGGGTGGTGCAGACCTGCGCGACGTCGATGGCGCTGTTGTTCAGGGCCTCGGCGATCTCGGCACTGCACGGCGTCAGCGACTCGGTGTCGAGCGTGCTGATGTCGATGCCGTAGACGTCGTTGAGGCCGGGTCCGCACAGCGGGTTGTCGGGGCACCCGGAGGCGAGGCCCCACACCAGCTGATCGGCCACGCCGGCGAGGTCGCTCATGGTCGCCAGACTGAGCTCGTCAGCGGTCTCCTGCCGGACGACGAAGCCGTCCGCATCGGTGCCGGGCGAGTAGTCGAGCGCCGTCTGGGGCGGGTCCTCCTCACCCAGCGCGGCCACCATGGCGTCGTGGGTCGCATCGGCATCCGATGACACCTCCGCACCGAGCAGGCTGGCCAGGCCACCGAGGTAGTCGGGCGCCAGGTTGATCTCGCCGGCGCCGAACGCCGCCCGGACGGCGTCGCGTTCGCCCAGCTCGAGGTGGCGGTCGACGGTGAATCCGTTGGCCTCGAGCGCCTGGGCATAGATCTCGGCCACCAATGCTGCCTCGGGGAACGCGGCCGAGCCGATCGAGACGGAGGGCAGGTCCGCCGGCTGGCTCGCACCAGCCGAAGCGCTCTCGCCCTCACCCGACGAGCACGCGCTGAGAACCAGCGCGAGCGACGCCGCCCCGAGGGCGAGCTTGCGGTGCATCCGCATGGGTTATCTCCTCCAGTGGGTTGACATGGCGCGAGCCGTGAGCCGGTTCGCGGTGGGCGGCAGTCTACCGCAGGGTTCTGGACAGGCCCTCTCATGCATATACGCACGACGTGGCGAAATGGATCAGCCGGCGACCCGCGGGAGGGCCACTCCGCCGGGCTCGATCGGCGCGGCTTGCCCACCTCGTCGGATGCCTGGCGAAATCGCCCTGCGCTCGAGGAGGCTGAAGGCGAGCTCGGTGAGAATGGCCAGGATCGCGACCAGGATGGCGGCGCCGACGACTCGATCGAGCGCGCGCACGAAGATGCCCTGGATGATGAAGTCGCCCAGCGTCCCGCCGCCGACGATGGCGGCCAGGGTCGCGGTTGCCACGATCTGGACCGCGGAGACGCGAATGCCGGCCAGGATCACCGGCAGGGCGACCGGGATCTCGACCTGGCGAACCACGTCCATCTCGCGCATCCCCATGCCCCGGCCCGCCTCGACGAGGTCCGCATCGACCTCGCGCATGCCGGCGTAGGCGTTCGTCACGATGGGTGGGATGCCGAGCGCCGTCAGAGCGATCACGGACGGCACGAACCCGAGCCCTCCGCGACCGAAAGCAACGAGGGTGAGCGGGAAGACGATGCCCAGCCACCCGATCGACGGCACAGCTCGGCCGATGTTGGCGATCGCAATGACCGCGGTCGCTCCGCGCCCGGTGTGGCCGATCCAGACGCCGATCGGCAGGCCGATGGCGATGGCGGCGGCCAGCGCGGCAGCTGACAGCGACACGTGCTCCCACAGCCGCAGGAAGATGCCATTGCGTGGATCGGTCCAGTTCGCCGGATCGGCGAGCCAGGCGATGCCCTGGCCGAACAGCTCCATCGGTCAGCGGCCCTGGGCCGCAGCCCACGGCGTCAGGCGACGCTGCAGCCAGAGCAGAAGCAGGTCCGCCACGACGGCCAGGACGACGCACAGGGCCACGCCAACGTAGATCGAGGTCGGGAAGAACCTGCGCGTCCCGCTGTTGATGATCAGGTAGCCGAGCCCGCCAAGGCCGATGAAGGTGGTGATCGCCACGAGGCCGACGGTGGTGACGGTTGCGATGCGCAGCCCCGCGACGATGACCGGGGTGGCGACCGGCAGCTCGACGCGCCAGAAGCGCTGGAGCGGGCCGTAGCCCATGCCGGTGGCCGCCTCGACGACCTCGGGGGGCACGCCGTCGAGGGCGACGACGATGTTGCGCACCAGGATCAGCAGCGTGTACAGCACCAGCGCCACGATCCCGGTGGTCAGGCTCAGCCCGGTGATCGGGATGAGCAGGACGAACAACGCGAGCGATGGGATCGCGTAGAGCGTGCTGGTGACGGCGATGATCGGCCCGTACGTCCACCGATGGCTCCGCGCCAGCAGCGCCAGCCCGAAGCTGATCACGAAGCCGATGAGCACGGAGGCGACGACCATGAGGACATGCTCGCCGAGGCGCTGGCCGATCTGACCGAGGTTGTCGATGATCCAGTCGAAGCGGATGAACGGCTCGTCCGCGTTCATGTGGGCGACCCGGCCTTGCGGAGCCGATCGCTGATGCTCTCGACGCTGACGAGGCCGATGACCCGCTCGCGCTCGTCGACCACCACGCCGAGCATGACGCTCGAGCCGAGCAGTGCGGACAGCGCGTCGCGCAACGTCGTCTCCGGTTCCACCGTCACCGCTCCCGCCCGTGCCGCGTCGGCGGTGATGGTCCCGTCACCGGCCAGCTCGTCGTCGTCGATCCAGCCGATCGGCCGCCCCTCGGCGTCGACCAGCAGCGCGTACCCTGCTCCGTCGCCGTCGCGCAGTCGACCACGTGCTGCGGCGCGGTCGTCGCCCGCTCGCACGACGATCGGGCGGGTCAGCTCCAGATCGCTCACGCGATTGAGCGAGAGGCGTTTGAGGCCGCGGTCCGCGCCGACGAAGTGCTCGACGAACTCCGACGCGGGCTCGGCCAGGATCGCGGCCGGCGCGTCGTACTGGGCGAGCGTGCCGCCACGCTGGAGGATCGCGATGCGGTCGGCCATCTTGATCGCTTCGTCCACGTCGTGGGTCACGAAGATGACCGTCTTGCCGACTTTGTCCTGCAGCCGGAGGAACTCGTTCTGCAGGCGGTCGCGCCGGATCGGATCCACCGCGCCGAATGGCTCATCCATGAGCATGACCGGGGGATCGGCCGCCAGCGCGCGCGCGACGCCGACCCGCTGACGCTCGCCACCGGACAGCTCGGCCGGATAGCGGTCGGCGTAGGAGCCGGCCTCGAGGCCGATGAGGTCGAGCAGCTCCTCGACTCGCGTCCGGATGCGCGGCTTGTCCCAGTCCAGAAGGCCCGGGACGACGGCGATGTTCTCCGCGACGGTGAGGTGTGGAAACAGGCCGACCTGCTGGATGACGTAGCCGATGCGCCGGCGCAGCTCGACGGCCGGCAGGCTCATGACGTCCTGCCCGTCGATGGTGATCCGCCCCGAGGTCGGCTCGATCAGCCGGTTCACCATCTTCATGGTGGTGGTCTTCCCCGATCCCGACGGGCCGACCAGCACGCAGATCTCGCCCGCGGCGACGGTGAAGGTCAGATCGTCGACCGCCGGTGGCCCACCGCTCCGGCCATATCGCTTGGTGACGTGCTCGAAGGCGACGACGGCACCGGCGGCATCCTGCATCGGCTCATCTTATGGGTCGCGCAGGTGCCAGATTCGCGGGCCGGCGTCGTAGACGAGCTCGAAGCCCGGATCGCTGGCGAAGTCGACCGCCGCGACGCACGGCGTCGGACGCGCTCCATCCACCACGTAGCTCGCCCCGTGGCGCCGCATCAGCTCGGCCGACAGGGCGGTGTCGCCGCCGCAGTAGATGCTGATCACGTTGCTGATCCGCTCATCTGGGCGGTAGCCAAGGTTGGCGACGTACGGCCCGAAGGTCGTGAGCCGCTTGCGTCCCGCCGCATCGGTCAGCGAGTTGACCCAGCCGTCGGTCACGAAGACGGCGTCCGGTGGCGAGTAAGCGGCCACCCAGTGGGCCGCCTCCAAGTCGGCCGTCGAAAGCACCTGGAGGTTGCTGGTCGCGGTCCATCCCGCAACGAGGAGCGGCGACGGCACGCTGAGCGCGATGACCGCCGCCACCGCGGGCGCCGGCCAGCGACGGATGAGCCACGCGGCCAGGACGGCGACGGCGATCCACATCGCCTGGAAGTACTTGTTCATGTCGAAGTCGATGACGCTGAGCTGCACGACGTTCGGGACCAGGAACAGGCCGATGACCCAGGCCGCGACGAAGCCGCGTTGCGGCACGCGGGGCAGCAGCAGGGCGGCCAGTGCGAGCACGAAGGGGACGCCGAGGTTGGTGAGGTAGAAGAAGAGCACGGCAGCCAGGCCGTCCTCGCGAGGAGCCGACGGCCAGACGCTCACCACCTGGACCGCGCCCGAACCACCCGCCTGCAGCGCCGGCGCGATCACGAAGGGCAGCGCCAGCACGTACGGCGCGAGGAGCATGAGCGCGTTCCGCGGCGCCGACGCGTCGAGCAGCCGCCGGTTGGCCACGACCCAGGCCAACGCGATCAGCGGGAAGACGGGGAAGAAGAAGAAGTGGAACGGCGCCAGCAGGGCCGCGAGCACGCCCGCGGCGCCGATGACCAAGGGCCGATCGCGCCAGCCACGCGCACGCTGGCGCGCCGATGGAAGCCCGGCCACGAGCAGCAGCACCGCACCGATGAGCATCGGCAGCCCGGCCGTCGTTGCGCGGTGCGCCAGCAGACCGGTGCCCATGACCGACGGGATTCGGAAGTACGGCCAGCCGGTGAGCCACTGGTTGTCGTAGCTGTTGCGCGCGATGAGCTCGAGCGGCGAGAGCTGTCCCGCGCCGACGTCGCCAATGAAGCGGATGTAGCCGAGGCCGCCGCCGAACACGGCCAGCGTCGCCGCCAGCAGCGCGACGCGACGGGCGTCGCGACCGCGCATCAGGCGGCGCGCGAGCGATGCGACGACGAGGACCAGCGCGAACGCAAGCAGCGCCGACTGGAAGACCATGGCCGGAACGCTGAAGATGCCGGCGGCGGCGGCCAGGATGGCGGCGTGGAA
>JAICRD010000012.1 GCA_025937535.1 Chloroflexota bacterium
AGCGTTCGGAATGGCGCATCCGCGCGATCCGGTGACGGCAGCAACCGCCCCGCGTAGACCACCGCCGCCGCGCCATCCAGGCCGCCGCCCGGCATCGGTCCGACGAATGGCTTCAGTGCGCTCGACGCCAGCGTTGCGGCCGCCGGACTGCGGGTGACCGGGTTGCCGAGCGACGGCTGCAGGTGCGGCAGCCTGAGCAGGTGCAGCGCCTCGGGGTCCGCCTGGCGCACCACCAGGTGGGCTTGACCGCCGATCTCGACGGAGCCGAGCAGCGTGGCGTCGTCGAGCGGCAGGCTGGCGATCGTCTCCGGCGCGCCGTCGCGTCGCCACGTCATGACGGCCAGATCGACCGTCGGGCCGATGACGGCGATGCCGCGGGCGCCGTTGATCGACACGGCAAGGGCATCGGTCGCGACGAGGCCGGCATCCTCGACGCGGACCTGATCCGCCTCGTCGATCGTCAGGCGATAGAGCGCCGGGCGCCCGATGGTGCTGATGACGGCCGCCTCCTCACCCTGGTGGCCGTCGCTGTCGCCGAGAGCGAACGGCGTGTCGCCCGAGCCGATCGGGATCTGGCTGATCGTCGGTGCATCGAAGGTCTCGCCGTTCCATCGGTACAGGCTCAGCTCCGAGGGGAAGCCGATGTCGCCCAGCGGCGGAAGCGACCGCGAGGCGAGCAGCTCATCGGTCCCGTCACCGTCGAAGTCGATGGCCGCGACCGCGCCGACGCTCGTCGCCGGGACGGCAACCGGCACCAGCGACAGCTGGTCGCCGGCCAGGACGAGGTCGTGGAGCTGGAGGCAGCACTCGGCGTCGGCATCGGCGTCGTCGAAGCGCGGCTGGCGGACCACGGTCACGCGATCCGCGCCATGGATGCCGCGCACGATGAGGCGGACCGGGGTGCCGGTGAAGACGGGATTGGTCTGGTCGCCGCTGGGTCGGGACGGAATGACGTCGACCGCTGCGGCCATCGGCGTCCAGGTCTCCTCGCTGACCGTCCACGCCTCGGCGCGGATCGAGCCTCGCTCGGCGCCGACCAGCCGCACCACGTCGCGTGCGCCGTCGCCATCGAGGTCGGCCGCCACCGCCTGGTAGGTCGGCTCGTCGTCGGGCAGGAACGTGGCGCCCGGCTCGTCCGGCACGGCACCGATGGCGAGTGGCGCCGGGGGCGCGGCGATAGGGCCGCCCACCGCGAGAGCCAGCGCGAGCACGGCGACGAGCATGGTGCCGAGCATACGCCGGGCTTCTGGCATCATCGGCCGCATGGACCCTCGTCAGCCTGCCGTTCTGTGGTCACCGCCGGCGGACGTTCGCGAGCGCACCGGGGTTGGCGCATACCTCGCCTGGCTGGAGCGCGAGCGCGGCCTTCGCTTCGACGACTACGACGCGCTCCTGGCGTGGTCGATCGAGGAGCTCGACGCGTTCTGGTCATCGGTCTGGCGCTACTTCGAGGTGTCGTCCGACGACCCCGGACCAGCACTCGCCGAGCGGCACATGCCGGGTGCACGGTGGTTCCCCGAGGCGACGCTGAACTGGGCGGAGCACTGCCTGCGCCTCACCGGCCGCCGCGACGACGAGATCGTGCTGGTTGCGCGCTCACAGACGCGCGAGCGCATCGCGATGACCGCGGCCGGGCTGCGCGACGAGGTCGCGCGGGTGCGCGCCGGGCTGTCCCGGCTGGGCGTCGGGCCGGGCGATCGGGTGGCCGCCTACCTGCCAAACGTGCCGGAGGCAGTCATCGGCCTGCTGGCAACCGCTTCACTGGGTGCTGTGTGGTCGAGCTGCGCGCCCGAGTTCGGGACGCGCTCGGTCGTCGATCGCTGGAGCCAGATCGAGCCGAAGGTGCTCCTGACCATCGACGGCTACCGCTACGGCGACCGGGACCTCGACCGGACCGATGAGGTGGCCGCCATCCGCGAGGCGCTGCCGAGCCTGGCGGCGACGGTGGCGCTGCCCTACCTCGGCACCGGCATCGTGCCCGATGCGTTGAGCTGGGCGGAGCTGCGCGCGACGCCCGCCGAGCTGGCCTTCGCCGAGGTGGGGTTCGACCATCCGCTGTTCGTGCTGTACAGCTCGGGCACGACCGGACTGCCGAAGCCGATCGTCCACGGCCACGGGGGAATCCTGCTCGAGCACCTCAAGATCCACGCGCTCCACCACGACCTTGGGCCGAAGGACCGGTTCTTCTGGTTCAGCACCACCGGGTGGATGATGTGGAACTACCTCGTGTCGGGCCTCGCCGTCGACGCCACGATCGTGCTGTACGACGGGTCACCGGCCCACCCCGACCTCGGCTTCCTGTGGCGCTTGGCCGAGGAGGAGGGGCTCACGTACTTCGGCACGTCCGCGCCGTACCTGATGGCCTGCCGCAAGGAGGGGCTGCGCCCGGGCGAGCTCGCCGACCTCTCGCGCCTGCGCGGCATCGGCTCCACCGGCGCCCCGCTGCCGGTCGAGGGCTTCCGCTACGTGTACGACGCGATCAGCCCATCGGTCCATCTCCAGTCGGTGTCCGGCGGGACCGATGTGTGCACCGCCTTCGTGGGTGCCTCGCCGTTGGTGCCGGTGTGGGAGGGCGAGATCAGCTGCCGTCACCTGGGCTGCGCGATCGAGGCCTACTCGCCCGACGGGCGGCCGCTCGTGGGTCAGCAGGGCGAGCTCGTGATCACCGCGCCGATGCCGTCGATGCCGGTCTCGTTCTGGAACGACCCCTCCGGGGAGCGGTATCGCGCGGCTTATTTCGACGAATGGCCGGGGGTGTGGCGCCACGGGGACTGGATCACGTTCACCGAGCGCGGCTCGTGCGTGATCAGCGGCCGCTCCGACGCGACGCTCAACCGCGGCGGCGTGCGGATCGGCACGGCCGAGTTCTACGCGGTCGTCGAGGCCGATGCGGACGTGGCCGACTCGCTGGTCGTGCACCTGGACGGCGGTGACCGGCTGCTGCTGTTCGTCGCCCTCCGCCCGGACTGCCAGCTGACCGATGCGCTGCGCGCGCGGCTGTCGCGCGAGCTCCGATCCTCCCTCTCGCCGCGCCACGTGCCCGACGAGATCCTCGCCGTGCCATCGATCCCTCGCACGCTGTCGGGCAAGAAGCTCGAGGTGCCGGTCAAGCGGATCCTGACCGGCACGCGTCCCGACGTCGCCGCCTCGCGCGGCTCGCTGGCGAATCCGTCCTCGCTCGACGCGTTCGTGGAGCTCGCCGGCGGCCGAGACGATTAACCGGAAGGATCGAGCCTGAATCGGACAAGGGCCGCCGGCCGTAGCATCGGTCCGAACACGCGAGAGGAGAGGCGGCATGGCCATGGACCACCTGCACACCTGGGAGATCTGGTACCCCGGCGCCGGCGCAACCGGTATCCAGATCGCGCGCGCCAGGATCGACCCGACCGACGTGGTCTGGGTTCACGCGGTGGCGCGCAAGGTCGCCGTCACCGTGCGCCAGGGCGACGACCACGTCGTTGCCCGTGGCGAGACGCTCACGCGCGAGGGCAGCTACCTGCCCATGACTCGCTTCACCATCGCGGGGGAACAGGTCGCGCGCGAGGACCGTTGGCCGACAGATGCCGACCTCGGCAGCGTTGTGATCCTGCCCGGCGGCGAGGCCGGCATCCTGACCGCGTGGTGGAACGCCGAAGACGGCTCCGCCTGGCGCTGGTCCGTCGAGTTCAGCAACCGCCGCGGCTAGTCGGTGTAGTACACCCCGTCGAGCGCGCCCCAGGCGGCGGCGCTGAAGACCGCGCAGGCCGTCTTCGCCCGTGCGAAGTCGCCGTCCGACAGCTTCTCGATCAGCAACGCCAGCATGGCCGGCTCATCGGTCTCGACGGCATGCTCCTCGAAGTAGCGCTGCCCGGCCGCCCCGACCGTCCCGGCATAGTGCTCGCGCAGCCCGGCGAGCTTCGAGCTCGCCGTCGCCGGCTGCTGAACCTCGAAGCTGTACAGCGCCCCGAGCGCCTCGGGAACCGATGCGAACGCCTGCTCACCTACCGCCAGCAGCGTCCTCGACTGCGGCCGCCGCATCTCTCCCGATGCGCCGAGCGCACTGCGGAAGTCCTGCCACAGCAGGTCGTGCTCGCGCTCCTCGGCGGCGTAGTCGGGGTAGCCGATGCGGTCCCAGCCCGCGTCGATCGCACCGATGAACGGCGCCCATTCGTCGGCGTACTCGGCGAGTCGCTTGATCGGCAGCGTGCCCGCGCGCCACTCCTGGTAGAACGGATGCTCGTTGAGGTCGAACTGGCGGACGATGGCATCCAGGTCGTCGATGCGGCTCATGGTCGGCACCTCGCTGCGGTACGCGGCCGCCCGGCGAGCGACCATGCGCGCAAGCCTACCGATCAGCGCAGATCCCCGTCGACCTCTTCCAGCACGCCGTCCTCCCAGGCCGCCGCCGGCCGCTCGCGACGCTGCGGGGTGCGCACGAACAGGAATCCGCCGGCGGCGACCGTGGCCACCCCGATGATCACCGCCCACGGCAGCCCGCGGTAGTCCAGGAAGCCGACGACCTGGAGGCGCTCCACCGACTCGTTGCCGAGGACGTCGCGGGCGACGACGACGACGTCACGTGGCCAGATCGGCGCATCGACCTCCACGCTGTAGGCGCCGTTGGTGTTGAGCTCGGCCGGGACGCCGTCCACGCTGACCGAGACCCCGTCCGACGCACGTCCGTAGATTCGCGAATGCAGGGCGAAGGCGTCGGTATCGGCGTTGGCGGTCACCTCCGGCGCCTCGCCGATGAAGGTGCCCTCGAACGTCGCGAGCTGGCCGCGGCCGTCCGGTGTCACGATGAAGAAGTTCCGCGTGAAGTCTCGATTCCGATTCTTCGGCCCGTTGGGTGCCCGGACCTCCACGACGAGGGGCGCCTCGCCGATCTCCACCTCGACCGGGACGCTCCGGTCGTCGTAGGTCACGAAGCTGCCGACCGGGGCTTCGATCACGATGTCGAAGCCCTCGTATGAGGTCGCGAACCTGGTCTGGCCGTCCACCTCGATCGCGACCGCCCCGTCCGCCCGCAGCGTGGCGACCGGGTCGTCACTCGGCGCGACGATCTCGTCGGCCCGCGCCATCGTCAGGGACGCGGCCGACGGGAACGGCGACTGCTCAAACGGGAACAGGTAGGCCGCGCTGTCGCTTTGGCCGAACGGACCGTAGTAGCCGCCATAGAGGCCCTGGCCGAGCGCGAGCCACTCGCCGTCCGGGCCGGCCCGTCCGATGGGAATCACGCCGATGAACGGGTCGGCTTCGGTGGTCGTGTAGCCGTCCGGACCGCCGGCCTCGATGCGAACGCCGTTCGCAAGATACGGCCACGTTTCTCGTGGGCCCGCCTCCGGCAGCGGTCCCACGAAGGGAAAGAGGCTGCGGGTGCTCCCGTAGCCGCGGTTGCTGAAGGTGCTGGCGGCATCCCACAGCGGCGCGATCCGCTCTGAGATGGGAATGGCGCCAATCTGGTTGAAGTCCATGTCAAGCAGCGTCATCCGGGGGTCGTTGGAGCCGAGGTAGTCGAACCCCTCGTACACGACGAAGATGGCTCCCTCGCCGTCCCCGACGATGTCCACGCTCGGATAGGCCAGCGAGTCGAAGCGTCCCAGCGCCCTCGGCCGCTGGCCACGGGGCCACTCGAACAGGCGCACGCCCTCCGGCTGCTGGACGAGCACACGGCCGTTCGTGGCGCCCAGGATCCAGGCCTCGAACGGCTGGCCGAGATCGGCGCTGGCGCGGTCGAGCGCGATCGTCCCATCCGTCATCACCAGCCGCTCCAGGCTGGCGGTCTCGCTGGGCGTGATGTACAGCTCGGAGCCCGGCTCACCGTCGCCCTCGCCCGGAGTGACGGCGAATCCCTGCTGCTCACGCTCGTCGCTGTAGAAGCGCTGGAATCCGTGGTTGTCCCAGCGGTGCACCTCGACGCGGTACGTGCCCACGTCGTTCATGTCGGCGTAGGTCGTGACCTGGGTGACCAGCTCATCGGTCCCGTCGGCGTCCATGTCGACCGCGGCGAGGTATTCGGCGCGAATGTCCTGCGTGGGTAGCGGCACGAGCATGAGGCGGTCCTGCGCGAGGACGACATCGGCGAGCTCGACGCAGCACACCGTGCCCGGAAGGTTCGGCACCAGCAGCATCGAGGCGGTGGCGAGCACGGCGTGGTCGCGTCCGTCGATTCGCACGCGCAGGATGGCGGCCATCTCGGAGGAGGGATCCAGCGAGCCATCGGGTCCCGGATGTGCCGCGACCTCGGTCGACGCGAGCGGCAGCCACACGTCCTGGCGAGCGCTCCAGACCTCCAGGTCCATGCCGGGGATCTCCCGATCGACGAGCCGCAGGACCTCGCGCGCGCCGTCGTCATTCAGGTCGATGGTGAGGGCGGTCAGCGTCGAGCCGGGAAGCACCTGTGTCACCGGTGGATCCGCCGCCGCGACGGCCATCGGGGCACCCGTCGATCCGAGGAGCAGCGCGACAGCCAGGCCCCCCGCTCGCCGTGCGCGCCTCACCCCCGTCATCGGCCTGCTACATCGCGCGCAGGCCGAGCAGGTTGCGTGCGATCACCATGCGCTGGATCTCGCTCGTCCCCTCGCCGATCTCGGTGAGCTTGGCATCGCGCAGGTAGCGCTCGACCTTGTACTCGGTGACATAGCCGTAGCCGCCGTGCACCTGGACCGCGTCGTTGGTCACGTCTCGCGCCACCTCGCTGGCGTACAGCTTGGCCATGGCGGCCTCGGTGGAGTACGGCTTGCCACAGTCCTTCAGCCACGCCGCACGGTACGTCATCAGCCGCGCCGCGTCGATGGTCGTGGCCATGTCGGCGATCTTGAACGCGACGCCCTGGAACTCGCCGATGGGCCGGCCGAACTGCTTGCGCTCCTTCGCATACGCCGATGCCGCCTCGTACGCCGCCTGCGCCAGCCCCAGCGCCATGGACGCGATGCCGATGCGCCCGCCGTCCAGCGTCTTGAGGAATAGCTTGTCGCCCTCTCCCTCGTCGCCCAGCAGGTTCGCGGCGGGGATGCGACAGTCCTCGAAGATGAGCTCGCCAGTGTTGCTGGCATGCAGTCCCATCTTCTCCTCCATGCGGCCGATGGAGAAGCCGGGCGTATCGGCCTCGACGATGAAGGCGCTGATCTTGCCCGAGTCCTGCTCCCGATCCGTCACCGCGGTCACGATGTAGGTGCCGGCCACACCGGCGTTGGTGATGAAGCGCTTGCTGCCGTTGATGACCCACTCTTCACCATCGCGGTGGGCGCGGGTCTTCGTGCCGCGCGAGTCGGAGCCGGCGCCCGGCTCGGTCAGGCCGTAGGCGCCGATCACCTCGCCGGAGGCCATCGGCCTCAGGTACTTCTCCTTCTGCGCATCCGTCCCGGCGAGGTAGATCGGGTTGCAGCCCAGGCTGGTGTGGGCACTCACGATGATGCCGACGCTGCCGCTGGCGCGGCTCAGCTCCTCGACGGTGATGGCATAGGCCAGCGAGTCGAGCCCGGTGCCGCCGACCTCCTCGGGATAGGGCACGCCGAGCAGGCCGAGCGCGGCCGCCTCGCGGATGATCTCCATCGGGAATTCGCCCTTGCGCTCGAGCTCCTCGGCGATCGGGACGATGCGCCGCTCGGCGAACTCCCGGACCGTCCGGCGAATCTCCTCGTGCTGGGGCGAGAGCGCGAAGTCCATGGGTGGGCTGCTCCGATGGTTGCGGAATCAGTGGAGCTCGGATCCCGAGTCTACAAGCAAGAGACCCGACCGGTCATCGGTCGGGTCTGGGGTCGTATCGCCTCGGCGTCAGGCGGACTTTCGCCAGCGCTCGAGGTCTCGGCGGGTGCGGCGCTCATCGGCGCGCTGGAGGCTGGTGCGTCGCCGGCGGAGCGATACCGGCCGCGGGCGGCTGCGCTTCTGGTGGTTGAGCTTGGCCATGTCGGTCCCCCGCATCGTGTGAGGTGTGCGCTGTAGACGCGCTGGGCCGTCCGAAGGTTGCAGAATGCGCGCCGGTTTCCGCGGATCCAGGACCATTTCGTGGCCGCGGCGCTGGACCTTGACACGCGGGCAGCGCCGAAATCTATACTCCGCGGGCCTACTGCAACGCGACAAGGTTTGCGAGTGCTCTGAGCGTGCCCGAAGCCGACGTTCGACTCGACCGCGTGACGAAACGCTTCGGCGACGTGGTGGCCGTCGACGACCTGTCGCTCGAGGTCAAGCCTGGCGAGTTCTTCGCCCTTCTCGGCCCATCCGGCTGCGGGAAGACGACCACGCTGCGGATGATCGGCGGCTTCGAAGAGGTCACATCCGGCAGCGTCTACCTGGGCGACACCGATGTCACCGACCTTCCGCCGTTCAAGCGGGCGACGAACACGGTCTTCCAGAATTACGCCCTCTTCCCGCACCTGACGGTGTTCGAGAACATCGCGTTCGGGCTCAGGCGGCGCAAGACACCGACGAACGAGATCCGCCACCAGGTGGCGTTCATGCTCAAGCTGGTCGAGCTGCCGGGCTACGAGGATCGCAAGCCGAACCAGCTGTCGGGTGGCCAGCAGCAGCGCGTGGCGCTGGCTCGCGCCCTGGTCAACAACCCTCGCGTGCTGCTCCTGGACGAGCCGCTCGGCGCCCTCGACCTCAAGCTGCGCAAGCAGATGCAGGTCGAGCTGAAGCGCATCCAGAGCGAGATCGGCATCACCTTCATCTTCGTCACCCACGACCAGGAAGAGGCGATGACGATGTCCGACCGGATTGCCGTCATGCGCGCCGGCAGGATCGAGCAGCTCGGGCAGCCCGAGGAGCT
Source organism: Chloroflexota bacterium (assembly GCA_025937535.1). GTDB lineage: Bacteria > Chloroflexota > Limnocylindria > QHBO01 > QHBO01 > JACDBZ01. The sequence goes on from JAICRD010000012.1 coordinate 8,750, forward strand.
GTACGAGCGACCACGGACCGATTTCGTGGCCGGCTTCCTGGGCGTCAGCAATCTCATCGACGCCGACGTCGCCGGCCGCGACGAGCGCTTCGCGACGCTTCGTCTGGACGGCGGCACGCTCCTGCGCGCGCCGGCCGCGTACGTGAACGGCGCCCCGCGCGTGCGCCTCGGCGTCCGGCCGGAGAAGCTGCGGGTCATCGCCCTGAACGACGACACCGGCGACTCGGTCGACGCCGACACCAATGCCCTGGACGGGACCGTGCTCGACGCCTCGTACATCGGCGTCAGCACGCAGTACCTGGTCGAGACGCCCGATGGGCACAAGCTGACCGTGTATGCCCAGAACCTCGAGACGAGTGGCGCCGGAGAGGTGCTGGCCGACGGCCAGCGGGTTCGGCTGACCTGGAAGCCACAGCACACGTTCGTGATCGGTCCGGCAATCGGGCCAATGCCCGCGGGGGATGCGGAGTTGGAGGAGGAGCCACAGGTCCATGCGTGACGAGACTCAGATCGAACGCGCCATCGCGCGCGCCTTCCGGCCGCAGCGACGGCTGTCGCGACGGATGTTCCTGCGCCAGACCGGGCGCGGCGCGGTCATCGCCGGATCCGCGCTGTCGCTGCCGGCCATCCTGGCGGCGTGCGGCATCGGCCCGGGAGCCTCGACGGCGCCATCGGCGGGCAGCCAGGCGGCGCTGCCGTCCGCGCCGGCCGGGACGCTCGACTTCGCCAACTGGCCCGCCTACATCGACATCGACGAGGAAACCGGCGACTACCCGACCCTCGCGAAGTTCACCGAGGAGTCGGGCATCGAGGTCGCCTACACGGAGGCGATCAACGACAACGAGGAGTTCTTCGGCGTCATCCAGCCCGACCTGGCGGCCGGGAACCCGCCGCAGTACGACCTGATCGTCATGACCGACTGGATGATCGAGAAGATGATCCGGCTCGGCTATCTCTCCGAGCTCGACCGCTCGAAGATTCCGAACTTCGACGCCAACGCCCTCGACCTGTACAAGGACCCGTGGTACGACCCGGGCAACGTCCACAGCATGGCCTGGCAGTCGGGCATCACCGGCATCGGCTACAACCCCACGCTGACCGGGCGCGAGATCACGACCTTCGACGACCTGCTCGACCCCGAGTTCGCCGGGCGCGTGGGCATGTTCAGCGAGATGCGCGACACGATGTCGCTCGCCCTTCTGAGCCTGGGCATCGAGCCGGAGGAGGCGACCGTCGACCAGGCCACGCAGGCCAAGGACAAGCTGCTGGCCGCAGCGCAGGCCGGCCAGTTCCGCAACTTCTACGGCAACGACTACTACGACGAGCTCGCCAACGGCAACCTCGCGGTGACGGTGGCCTGGTCCGGCGACGTCAGCCAGATGAAGCTGTACGACAACCCGGACGTCGAGTTCGTGGTGCCGGACACCGGCGGCATGCTGTGGATCGACAACATGGCCATCCCGAACAAGGCGGCCCATCCGCTGGATGCGCACATGATGATGAACTTCTGGTACGACATCGAGAACGCCGTGCCCCTGACCGAGTACGTCGGCTACTTCAGCCCGGTCACCGGCGTGACCGAGCGCGTGCTCGAGGACGCCGAGACCGCCGAAGCCGAGGGCGACCAGGAGTGGGCCGATGCGCTGCGCGTGATCGCCGAGACGGCGAACCCGACGGACGAGGTTCTCGCCAACGTCCACAACTACCGCAAGCTGAGCGAGGAGGAAGAGGCGCAGTGGAACGACCTCTTCAACGAGGTCGTCGCCGGATAGGGCCATGCCGCGACACTGGCGCTGGCTGGTCCCCTATCTCTTCCTGATCCCGGGCGGGCTGTGGCTGCTCGCCTTCTTCGTGGTGCCGATGCTGGTCATGGCGTCGGTCAGCCTGCAGACGGGCTCGCTCGGGACGGGATACGCCCTGACGTGGAACTTCGGCGTCTACCCGGAGATGATCGGCGCCTGGGCACCCCAGTTCGAGCGGTCGCTGTGGTACTCGATCGTCGTCACCGCGCTCACGCTGGCCGTCGGCTATCCGATGGCGTACACCATCGCCTTTCGCGGCGGTCGCTACAAGTCGATCCTGCTGCTGCTGGTCATCCTGCCGTTCTTCACCGCGTACATCATTCGAACCCTGTCGTGGAAGCTGATCCTGGCCGATAACGGCTTCGTGCTCGGCAACCTGAAGGACATCGGCTTCCTCGATGACGGGTTTCGGATCATCGCCACGCCGATCGCGGTGATCAGCGGGCTGACCTACAACTTCCTGCCGTTCATGGTGCTGCCGCTGTACGTCGCGCTCGAGAAGATCGACCCGAAGCTGGTCGAGGCGGCCACCGACCTGTATGCCAGCCGTCTGCAGGCATTCCTGCGCGTCACGCTGCCGCTCTCGATGCCAGGTGTCTTCGCCGGCTCGCTGCTGACGTTCATCCCGGCGGTCGGCGACTTCATCAACTCGGAGATCCTGGGCAGCCGCGACACGACGATGATCGGCCAGATCATCCAGCGCCTGTTTCTGAACAACAACGCCTATCCCGAGGCCGCCGCGCTGGGCTTCATGCTCATGGCCGCCGTCCTGGCGCTCGTGTTCATCTACGCGCGCTTCGTCGGCGCGGATGAGCTGACCCGATGACGGCAACTGCCTTCCCGGCAGCCACCGACCGGCCCGAGCCGGTGCCGATCCGGCGCCCGACGGTCGGTGCTCGCATCTCGCGGCTGGTGCTGCCGGTCTTCACCGGCGTGGCGGTGCTGTACCTGTTCCTGCCGATCGCGGTGATGATCGCCTTCAGCTTCAACGATCCCGCCGGCCGGCAGAACATCACCTGGCAGGGCTTCACACTACGCAATTACGTCGACCTGTGGGGCCGGCCCGACATCACCGGGCCGATGGTCAACAGCCTCATCGTGGCGGTCGTGGCGACGCTGATCTCGACGACCCTCGGCACGCTGATCGGCATGGCGCTGACCCGCTACGAGTTCAAGGGACGCACCGGCCTCAACCTGCTGATCTTCATCCCGATGGCGACGCCCGAGATCATCATGGGCGCGTCGCTGCTCAGCCTCTTCGTGAGCGCCGGCGTCCAGCGCGACCTGACGACCATCGTGATCGCCCACGTCATGTTCAACATCAGCTACGTGGTGGTCACCGTCCGGGCCCGGATCGCCGGCTTCAACCGGGCGCTGGAGGAGGCCGCCATGGATCTCGGCGCGAACGAGTGGACGACCTTCCGCAAGGTGACCTTCCCGCTCATCTTCCCGGGCATCCTGGCCGCCGCGCTCCTCGCCTTCGCGCTGTCGATCGACGACTACGTGATCACCCTGTTCGTCGCGGGCCGCTCGATCACCTTCCCGCTGTGGGTCTTCGGCGTCAGCCGCCTCGGCGTCCCGCCGGAGGTGAACGTGCTGGGCACGCTCATCTTCGTGGTGGCGCTGGTCTTCATCGCCGTCCAGATCTGGTCGCAGCGGCGCGCGATCGTGGCGCGTCCCGAGCCCGGCACGTGACCTATCTGATCGGCGAGGCCGCACGCCGGGTCGGCGTCTCTGCCTCCGCGCTGCGGCTCTGGGAGCGCCAGGGGCTGGTGCGGCCGCTGCGGCGCGGCCGCTATCGGCTCTACAGTGACGCCGATCTGGACCACCTTCGCCATATCCGGCGCCTGCGCCAGGTCGAGCGCCTCAACGCGCCCGGCATCCGACGCGTGCTGCGCGACAGCGTGACGGCGGGCCACGATGCCGAAAGGCGCCTGGATGGCCGTCCCCTGCGCCGCTTGCGCGAGCAGCAGGGCCTCAGCCTGCGCGAGGCGAGCCGCCGCAGCGGCCTGTCGGTCAGCTTCCTGTCGGCCGTCGAGCGCGGGGCGTCCGGGGCGACGGTGGCCACGCTCCAACGCCTGACCGCCGCGTATGGCACGACCCTCAACGCGCTGTTCGGTCCGCCATCGGGCTCGACGCCGCGGCTGGTGCGCAGCTCCGAGCGTCCCGCGCTGATGCTGGGCGACGCATCGGTCCGCATCGAGCAGCTGGCGCTCGGCACCAGCCAGCTCGAGCCGCAGCTCTTCGTGCTGGCCGAGGGCGCCTCGAGCGACGGCGCATACGCCCACGACGGCGAGGAATTCCTGTACCTGCTCTCCGGCGCGCTCACGGTCTGGCTCGGCGACGACGAGACCTATCGCCTGGCCGATGTCGGCGACGCGCTCAGCTTTCCCTCCACCCTGCCGCATCGCTGGCGCAACGACGCCCGCGGGGAGACCCGACTGCTATGGATCAACACGCCACCGACCTTCTGACCGATTGGTCCGCGCTGCGCTCGGGCATCCCGCCGGTCTGGGCGCGCTACACCGATCTCATCGTCGAGCGCGCCTCCGGCTCGTGGATCGAGACGGTCGACGGCGAGCGGTACCTCGACTACACCTGCGGCATCGGCGTCACGAACACCGGGCATGCCCAGCCGCGCGTGGTGGCGGCCATCGCCGAGCAGGCGGCACGCGGCATCCATCTGCAGCAGAACATCGTCCACCACCAGCCCGGGCTGGAGCTCCACCGGCGGCTGCCCTTGCGATTCCCGAACCCCCGCGCCGGGCAGGAGTACGGCCTGTTCCTGTCGAACTCCGGGGCGGAAGCGGTCGAGGCGGCCGTCAAGCTCGCCAAGGCGGCGACGCGACGGCCGCTGGTCATCGCGTTCCGCGGCGGGTTCCACGGGCGGACCCATGGCGCCATGGCGCTCACCAGCTCGAACGTCAAGTACCGCGCGCATTTCGAGCCGCTCATGGGCGGCGTCCACTTCGTCCCCTACCCGTACCCGCTGCGGATGGGCGGCGACGCCGCCGCGCTGGCCGCCACGCTCGACGCGCTGGACGAGCTGTTCGCCACCGTCGTGGCACCGGATGACGTGGCGGCGTTCGTGGTCGAGCCGGTGCTCGGCGAGGGCGGCTACGTGGTGCCACCCGACGGCTTTCTGCCCGCGGTGCGCGAGCTGGCCGACCGACACGGGATCCTGCTCGCCGTCGACGAGGTGCAGTCCGGCTACGCCCGCACGGGACGCTTCTTCGCCACCCAATGGACCGATACGACCCCCGACATCGTGATCATGGCCAAGGGCATCGCGTCGGGCCTGCCGCTGTCGGGGATCATGGCCGCGCGCCCGTTGCTCGATCAGCTGGCGCCGGGGACCCACGGCGGCACGTACGGCGGCAATGCCGTGGCCTGCGCAGCCGCCCTGGCGACCCTCGACGTCATCGACGAGGAGCGACTGGCCGATCGGGCGCATCGGCTTGGGGGTCGCCTGCTCGACGGGCTGCGCGTTCGCGCCGAAGGCAAGGCGTGCGTGGCGGAGGTGCGTGGCAGGGGCATGATGATCGCGATCGAGCTGGCCGAGGGAGATGCGCTCACGCCGCGACCCGACCTGGCGAAGGCGCTACTTCGCGAGGCCATGGCGAGGAAGTTGCTGCTGCTCACGTGCGGCACGCGGGGCCAGGTGGTCCGCATCATCCCGCCGCTGGTGACGACGGACGACGAGGTCGACCTCGCCATCGGTATCATCGGCGACTCACTCGAGGCGATCGGCGCCTAGGCGAGATGGAGGACGCGCGCATGGGACACCGCATCTGGGTCGTCGACGACGAGCCCTTCATCCGGACGGCGATGGTGGCCGTCCTCGCCGAGCTCGGCCACGAGGTGCGCGGCTTCGAGGACGCCGAAAGCCTGTACACCGCGCTCGTGGAGGAAGGCATCACTCCCGACCTGCTGGTGCTCGACCAGCGCCTGCCCGACGAGTACGGCTCGACGATCGTCCACTCGCTGCGCGAGCGCCCGCAGTACCGGGACATCCCGGTGCTGTTCGTGACGGCCATCGACGACGAGGAGGCAAGCCGGCTCGAGGTCATCGCCCCCGTGCTGCGCAAGCCCTTCGACTTCACCGAATTCGTCGCCGCCGTCGACGCCGAGCTGCCGGAGCCGGAGTCCGAGCCGGCGACCTGAACCCCTCGAGCCGCCTCAGTCGCGCCGACGGACGTTCAGCATCGCCATCCCGAGCATCCCCGGTATGCTCACGCCCGATGATCCGGACCACGCCCTTCCACGACCGGACCAGCGCCCTCAACGAGACCGGCCTCTGGCAGCACTGGTCGGGCCACCTCGTGGTGACGCGGTACATGGCGTCGGACAAGTTCGAGTACTTCGCCGTCCGCAATGGCGTCGGCGTGCTCGACACCTCCCCGCTGTACAAGTACCGCATCGCCGGGCGCGACGCCGAGCGCTTCCTTTCCGGCATGCTGGCGCGTGACATTCGAACGTGCGCGCCGGGGAATGCGCAGTACACGACCTGGCTCGACGATCGCGGCTTCGTGCTCGAGGACGGCGTCGTCCTGCGCCACGCTGCCGACGAGTTCCTCCTGACCTCGGCGGAGCCGAACTTCGCCTGGTTCGCCGACCGCATCGGCCGCCTGTCCGTCACCATCGAGGAGGTGAGCCTGGACATCGGCACCCTGGCGGTGCAGGGACCGCGCTCGCGGGAGGTGCTGGCGAGGCTGGTTCCGTCCGTGACCGAGCTACCCTTCTTCGGGATCACGAACGCGACCATCGGCGGCCGTCCGGTCACCGTCAGCCGAACCGGGTACACCGGCGATCTGGGCTACGAGATCTGGGTCGAGGCGGCCGACGCGCTCACGGTATGGGACGGCGTCTGGGAGGCGGCAGAGGGGCACGGCATGCTGCCGTACGGGATGGGAGCGCTGTACATGCTCCGCATCGAGGCCGGGCTGATGCTGCTCGGCGCCGACTTCGACTCCAGCCGGTTCGCCTTCAACGACGCGCATCGGTCGACCCCGCTCGAGCTCGGCTGGGCGTGGATGTTCAAGGGCCTGGAGGAGGACGAGCGCCCCTTCATCGGCCGCACGGCCCTCGTGCGCGAACGTGCCGAGAAGAGCAGTCGCTGGCGGATGGTCGGCCTGGTCGTCGACTGGCAGGACTACGACCGTGTCTACAGCTCGGCCGGGCTCATCCCGCCCAAGGACCACCGCCCGGTGCACGAGGACTGGATGGTGTATGACGCCGATCGCACACGCGTCGGCTACGCGACCAGCATCATGTACTCGCCGGTGCTGCAGCGGCACATCGCGCTCGCGCGCGTCCGTCCCGATCTGGCGAAGCCTGGCAGCCGAGTCTTCCTGGAGTTCACCGTGGACCACCACTACGAGCAGGTCGCCGCGCACGTCGCCCGGCTCCCCCTCTACAACCCGGAGCGCAAGACCGCCTGATGGACCGATGAGCACGGACCGATACGACGCGATCGTCATCGGCGGCGGCCACAACGGCCTCGTCAACGGCGCCTACCTCGCGAAGGGCGGGCTGCGGACGCTCATCCTCGAGCGTCGCCACCTCGTCGGCGGGGCGGCGATCACGGAGGAGCTCCAGCCCGGCTTCTGGTTCACGACCTTCAGCTACGCGCTCAGCCTGCTGCGGCCACAGATCATTCATGAGCTCGAGCTGACGAAGCACGGCTTCCTGCCGCTCCAGATGTCGACGCGCTTCGCGCCGGGCGACGACGGCGACCACCTCCTGTTCACGCGGGATCACGACGAGAACCTGCGCGAGGTCGCCCGCCACTCACCGCACGACGCCGATGCCTACGACCAGTACGGCCACGACCTCGACCGCGTCTGCCAGGCCATCAAGCCGCTGCTCGACACCATTCCGCCGGACATCTTCAGCGACGATCCGGAGGAGGTCGTGCGGCTGGCCGCGCTCGGGTCGCAACTCCGCTCGCTCGACAAGCGAACGCTGCACAACGCCGTGCGGCTGCTGACCGGCAGCGCGGCCGACTTCCTTGACGACTACTTCGAGTCGGAGCTCCTCAAGGGCTGGTTCGCCTCGTCCGGGATCATCGGCTCCAAGGTCGGGCCGCGCTCGCAGGGCAGTGGCCTGGTCCTGCTGTTCCACTCGCTGGGCGAGCACGACGGCAGCTTCGGCACCTGGGCATTCCACAAGGGCGGCAACGGCGGGTTCACCCAGGTCCTGGCCCGAGCAGCGCAAGCGTTCGGCGCCGAGATCCGCCTGGAGTCGCCGGTGGTGCGCGTCCTGACGCGCGACGGCGAGGCGACCGGCGTGGCGCTCGAGGACGGCACCGAGATCGCGGCCGATGTCGTCGTGAGCGCGCTCGATCCTCGCCGCACATTCCTCGAGATGGTCGACCCGCGCGAGCTGCCCGACGACCTGGTCGAGGACATCCGCCGCCTGAAGTTCCAGGGCGTCAGCTCGAAGGTGAACTTCGCGCTGTCGGGCCTGCCGACGCACCCGACCCTCGGCAGCGGGCCGGAGCTGTACCGCGGCTTCCTGAACATCGGTCCGTCGGTCGATTATCTGGAGCGTGCCTTCGACGACGCGAAGTACGGCTGGTACAGCGAGCACCCGTACATCGACTGCGCCATCCAGTCGACCATCGACCCCGACATGGCGCCGCCGGGCAAGCACGTCCTGTCCTGTTTCGTCCAGTACACGCCGTACCAGCTGCGCGAGTCCGATTGGGACGCCGAGCGCGAGCACATGGCCGACCGCGTCCAGGCCACGCTGGAACGCTTCTTCCCCGGCTTCGGCGGGCTGGTGCTCCAGCGTGAGGTCGTCACACCGCTCGACATCGAGCGCACGGTGGGGTTGAGCGAGGGCAATATCTTCGCCGGCGAGTTCCTGGCGCCGCAGATGTTCTTCTTCCGCCCGGCGCCCGGCTGGTCGCAGTACCGCACGCCGATCGCCGGCTACTACCAATGCGGCTCGGGCACTCACCCGGGCGGCTGCGTCATGGGCGCGCCGGGGCGTCTCGCGGCCGGCCAGATCCTCGGCGATCGGAGCCGCGCCCGCAGCGGCTGACCTCATGGCCGCGGGGCACGCCTGGCGTCCCTAGCGCGTTAGCGAACGAGCCGGTGGTAGGCGGAGCCGTACCAGAGCAGCGGCGCCGCGTCCTCGCGATAGCCGGCCGCCACGATCTCGCCCAGGAAGATCGTGTGATCACCGCCATCGTGGCGCTCGGTGAGGCGACAGTCGAAGTAGGCCAGGGCGCCCTCGAGGATCGGCGAGCCGGTCTCGGCCTCGTGCCAGGGCGCGTCGCAGAAGCGGGTCAGCTTCGTGGCCGTCGTCGGCTGGGCGAAGCAATCGGCCAGCTCGCGCTGGTCCTCGGCGAGGACGCTGACGGCGAAGGCATGTGAGCCGATGATCGCGCCGTGCGTCTCGGCCTTGCGCGCGATGCTCGCCATGAGGATCGGTGGATCGATGCTGATGCTGGCGATGGCGTTGGCGGTCATGCCCGCCAGCAGCGGCCCATGGCGTGCGGCCACGACCGTCACGCCGGTCGCGAAGTGCGCCATCAGGTCGCGCATGCGCCGCCGCTCCGCCTCGTCGAACGGCGTCGCCATGTCAGAGAGCGGGCACGCCGGCCAGCCGCATGAGGCAGACGAACAGGCGGTAGAAGCTGTCGCCGTCCGGCGCCTCGAAGCCGATGGTGCGCGGGCCGATGCGCTCGACGCCCGGCAGCACGGCCGCGAAGTCCGCCATGACCGGCAGCCGGACGTCCATCTCGCCTCGCAGCGGCAGGCTGGGCTGATGCAGCTCCATCTCGCCCATCCGCTCGATCGCGCGGCCCATGCCGTTGCGGATCGCGGCGGCCGCGTCGTGAGGAGAGAGGCTGTCGGTCAGCGAATAGCCCAGGCCGCGTTTGACGATGACCCGCTCGGCCCACGGCAGCACCGTTTCGATCTCGGCCGCCAGGGCGTCGTCGCCCGCAACGAGCATGACCGGCACGCCGAAGTGGCCGAGGCGAATCGCGTTCAGGCTCGCCTCGTTGTGGACGACACCGTTGACGCGCACCTCCATCACCGTCGCGGACGAGTAGGTGTGCGAGATCACCCCGGTCGGGTTGCCGGCGCCGGCGTGGTAGCCGATGAACGCCGCCCCGTCGAAGGCGCCGTCAGGCCCATCGCCGACGCCCTGGGTCATGCTCAGCGGCTTGTCGCCGATCAGGAGCCTCGCCCCCTCGTGCAGATCCTCGGCGCGAAGGTTGCGCATCTGCCAGTGGCTGTCGTTGACGACCACCTCCCGCGCTCCCCGCTCGAAGGCCGCCTCGATGGCTGCGTTGGCCTCGCCGGCCATCAGTGCTCGACTCCTGTCGTAGTCCGCGCGATCGACCGTCGGGCCGTAGTGGGTCTGATGGGCATGGCCCACGCCGGCGAGCCCCTCCATGTCGACCGAGACGTAGATCCGCATCGGTCAGCGAGAGCGCTCGAGCTTTTCGAGGACCGCGCCCGTGACCGTCCAGTCCTCGGCGCTCGGCTGCTCGCCACGATGGAGGTGGAAGAGCGGGACCGAGTTCCAGCACGGGCCGTCGACGCGCGGCAGGTGGATGCTCATCTCGCCGCGGTCGAGGCCCGCCACCAGCGTGGCGCCAAGCTCCCCGCCCCGCGCCAGCGCACGGGTGAATGACTCGGTGAATTCGTCCGCGTTGCCGAACTCCAGGCCGATGCGCATCGCCGCCAACCCGGTGGCCGGCGGTGTGATCCGTCCGTCGCTCACGTCAGCAGTGCCGTCAGCCAGGCGAATACGACCGCGGAGCCGATGACGGCGAAGGCCAGGACGAGCAGCAGCAGCCCACCGCCGATGACGGACGCCCAGATCGGGACGCCACCGGCCGGCATCGGTCGCTGCTCGGGCGCGAGCTCCGCGAGTGACCCGGCTCCGAGCCAGACGGCGAGCGCGTCGCCATCGACGCGAACCTCGACCTCCTCGTCGAGCGGCATGACCACCAGGCGCTCGCCCGTCGGCAGCTTGTCCGTGGTGACGAGGGCCCGGCCGCGCGCCTCACTGCCCGTCTCGCGAAGCAGCACCGCATGGTCGCCGGCCGCACTGAGCGCCATCGCCTCCAGCCGGCCCGACCGACCCAGTGGCAGGCTGGCAGGGCTGGGATCGATGCTGGGCTCCATCGGCGGGATGGTATCAGCCGTCGAGCGCGGCGAGGGTCGGCTCCAGGGCGGCGATCGACTCGAGCGTGATCGGGTCGAGCACCAGCTGGGCGTGGGCCACGCCGGCATCGGCGAAGGCTCGCAGGGCCGGCGCCAGCGTCTCGACATCGCCAGGTATCGGCTCGAACGGCGCGTCGGTCGAGGCAGAGCGTCGGCCCAGCGCGCCCGGCATGGCAACGATCAGCGCGACGGTGCGCTCGACGGCCGCCGGGTCGCGGCCCGCGGTGCGACAGGCGGCGTCGATCTTCTCGGCCAGCCCGCGATAGCCCTCCACCGCGTTGCCGAACCACGGGCCCCACGCGTTCCAGGCGTCGACGTACGGCAGCGTGATGGCCAGCATCCGCTCGCCCATGGACCCGACCATGAGCGGCGGTCCATTCGGGCGTGGCCCGCGTGGCAGCAGCTCGCCCCGGTCGAGGCGGTAGTAGTCGCCCTCGAAGTCACTGCGCCCGGTCCGGAGCAGCTCGCGGATGATGGTGAAGGCCTCCTCGAAGCGGCTGACGCGGTGGTCGTACGCGAAGCCGAAGGCGTCGTAGTCGGCCCGATTCCAGCCCGCGCCGAGGCCGAGGATGAGGCGCCCGTCGCTGATCTCGTCGACGGTGGCCGCCTTCTTGGCCAGCATGGCCGGACTGTGGAAGCTGGTCGCGGCCACCAGCGGGCCGATCTCGACGCGCTCCGTGACGGCCGCCAGGGCCGCCAGCAGCGACCATGCCTCCCATGGACCGCGGCTCGGCTTCCCATCGTCGCGATACAGCAGGTGGTCGCCGACCCAGACCGAGTCGAGGCCGATGCGCTCCGCCAGCTGGGCCATCTCCCGCAACTCGCTCCAGCGCACGACGCGCTCGACCTCCGGTAGCTGGACGCCGATCTTCAAAGGACGGGTCATCCTCCGATTCTGGCGCGTTGGCGGCATCAGTGTTCAAGACTCTTGAACACTGCCTCGCGTGGTCTATGGTTCCAGCCATGGCGCGACCGGATCCGCTGGCCAGCGAGCCGTTCAGCTACGCCGCTCGAGCGGATGGCTCGATCGTCATCCGCTACCACACCGCCCCGGTCACCCTGCTGCGCGGAAAGGCCGCCGATCGGTTCATGACGCGCGTGTCGACGGCCGATGCCGCCGCGGCGCAGCAGCTCATGGCGCGCGCGACCGGCACCTTCAAGCGCGGCAACGAGCGCCGTTCCACGACCTAGGCGACCACCCGCTCGAGCGCGCGAAGGCACTCCGACTGCAGGCGCTCCATTCCCTCGTCGGCGGCGTACCCGAGCAGGGCCGCGGCGAGGAACGTGGCGATGACGCGTGCGCGCAGCTCGGTCAGCCCGTCGATCGGCCCATACGCGTCGAGGAACGCCCTCCGTGCCTCGCCGCTGAAGCAGCCGTAGGCGATCGACAGGTCAGTGCTCGGGTCGGCGGCGCACACGTCGCCCCAGTCGATCACCGCGCTGAGCGCGCCCTCGTCGTCGACCAGAACGTGGCGGACGTGCAGGTCGCCGTGCACGACCAGCGTTCGGGGTGGCGGAGGCAGGCCGGTGGACCGGACGATCAGGCGCTCGACGTCCGCATTCGGCTCCCAGAGTCCCCTGGCGATGACCTCGTCGAGGCGGCGCCTGGCGTGCGGCACGCGGAAGCCCATGTCACCTCGCCGCATCGGATCGACCGGCAGGCCCGCGCTGACGAGGCGCGACACGTGCGTCGAATGGAGCGCCCGCAGGAACTCGCCGAGCGACGTTGCCAGCGGTGCCCGACGCTCGTCGGGGAGTCGGGCGTCGGACAGCTCGGTGCCAGGGAGCCACTTCGCCCCAAACCACGGCCACGGGTAGTCTCCCGTCGGCCGTCCGACGAACCGCGGCTCGGGGATCGGCGCAGGCAGGTGGCCGGCGAGGCGCGGCAGCGTCGCGATCTCCCGCTCGACGCCGGGGATGGCGATCGCGCGCCGCGGAAACCGGAACGCCCAGCGCCCATCGACCCGAAACACGACGTTGTCCCAGCCGGCGGCGACCGCCGTGACCGTCGATCCACGCAGCTCCGGGAACTGCCGCTCGATCAGGCTCCGCGCGCGGTCCTCATCGATCTCGACCTCGGGGTCCCACTCGGGCATGGCTCGACGGAGCTGCGCTGCCCCTACGCCACCCGCTTCGTCTTCTTCGAGACGTAGTCGACGAGGACGTACTCGCCGAGGTGCTCCGGCTCGACGTAGAAGGCGCGGCCACGGTTGATGCGCGACATCAGGTCCACGAACTCGCTCAGGTAGCGAGAGCGCTCGAGCATGAAGGTGTTGATGACGATGCCCTCGCGGGTGCATCGGCCCACCTCGCGCAGCGTCGACTGCACCGTGCGCAGCGTCGGCGGGTAGGCAAACTCGACCTGGCCGCCCTCGATGTGGGCGGTCGGCTCGCCATCGGTGATGACGACGATCTCCTTGTTGCCGCCGGTCCCCCGCCCCAGCAGCTGTCTGGCGATGATCAGCGCGTGCTGGAGGTTCGTGCCGTATTCGAACTCGTACGGGCTGAGCGTCGGGATGGCCTCCGCCTTGAGCTGGCGCGCGTAGTACGCGAAGCCGACGACGTACAGGCGATCGCGCGGGTACTTGGTGTGAATCAACGTGTGCAGCGCCATGGCCACCCGCTTCGCGGCCGATGAGCAGCCACGGAGCAGCATCGATCGGCTCATGTCGAGTAGCAGCACCGTGCTCGATGTCGTCGTCTCCTCTGTCCGCGCGACCTCGAAGTCGTCGGGTCCGATGTCGACGGGCGTGCCGGCGCCACCGCGCGCCATGGCGTTGAACAGGGTCCGATTGATGTCGACGGCAAAGGGATCGCCGAACTCGTAGCGCTTCGTCTCCTCGGTCGGCTCGCCGCCGCGGCCGGCCCGCGGCAGCGCATGCCCACCGAACCCCTCACGACGCAGCCGGCTGAAGATGTCGGTCAGCGCGCGCATGCCGAGCTTGCGCGCGGCGCGCGGGGTCAGCTCGAGGTGGCCGCCATCGCGGTCGAGGTAGCCCGCCTCCTCCAGCGCGCGGGTGAGCTCGCGGAGCTGATCGAGATCGTCGATCGCATCGTCCCCGGCCAGGTCGCGCAACGCATCGGCGTCGACGCGTTCGAGGGCATCGGGGTCGCGCGCGGCACCGAGCGCCTCCTCCATGGCGTCGTACTGCTGCTGACGGTCGATGGCGGCCAGCGCATCGGCCAGGCCCATCGGCTCGTCGCCCTCGAACGGATACGGCTCGCCGAACGGCAGGTCTGGACGGGCCGCCTGGAGGTTCCCGGCGAGCCGCGCCATGTCGATCTTCAGCCGATCGTCGCGCAGCAGGTCCTCCATGAGCTCGCGAAGCTCCTCGCGCATCTGCGGGCTCATCGAGTTCATGAGGCTCGCCATCTGCGACGCCTGCCGGTGCAGGTGCTCGATCAGCTCATCGGTGTCGCTGATGCCCGGGGGAAAGTACGCGCCGTGCTTCGCCATGAACTGCGCGAAGTCCGCGCTCGTATCGGCGCCGGCGGCGTGCTTCTCGAGGAGCTGGTTGAGGTCGCGCACCATGTCGCGCACGCCGGCGAGGTCCTCGGGCGTGATCTTCTCCACGCCCTCCTTGAGGCCCTGGAAGTAGGTCTGCAGCATCTGCTGGCGCAGCTCATCGGTGAGCTCGTTGAAGGCGTCGCGGGCGGCGTCGTCCATGAACTCGTAGTCGCGCAGGCCGTTCAGCCTGCCCGCGAGGTTGTCGGGCAGCGCATCGAGCCGATACTCCCGCTGCCGCGCGGTGCGCCGCATGACCTGCTCCGCCATGCGCGCCTGGTCCTGCTCCTCGCCCGGCGGCGCGTCGAGCGCTCGCTGCTCCGCTTCCTTCGTGCGGCGCTCGATGCCCGATCGCTCCTGCGCCAGGATGCCGTCCATCCG
>JAICRD010000206.1 GCA_025937535.1 Chloroflexota bacterium
CTCCTCGAACACACCGAGCTGGGCACGCGCCCGTGGCGCAAGGTTCGGATTCTGCTGGGCATCGAGGACCGCCTGCCACATGCTGACGTCGCGCGACTCGGCCCACGCTCCGAGCTCCTCGACCGTCTTGGCGCCGATCCCGCGCGCCGGCACGTTGATGATCCGGCCGAGTGCCACGCGGTCGCCCGGGTTGCGGGCCAGGCGGACGTAGGCCAGGACGTCCTTGACCTCTCGGCGCTCGTAGAAGCGGGTGCCGCCGACGAGCTGATACGGGATGCCAAACCGCATCATCGATTCCTCGAGCACGCGGCTCTGGGCGTTGATGCGGTACGCGACGGCGATGTCGCCGTAGCGCAGCGTCCCGTCCTCGTCGCCGGCACGGCTGGTGAGCAGCGCCGCCATCCCGCCACGGCGACCGGCCCCGACCAGCTTCTCGACCTGGCGCGCGACGAACTCGGCTTCCTCGTACTCGTTGTAGGCGTCGAAGACGGTGATCTGGGTGCCGCCGCCCCGATCGGTCCACAGCTTCTTTTCCTTGCGGCCGGCGTTGTGGCTGACGACGGCGTGCGCCGCGTCCAGGATCGTCTGGGTGGATCGGTAGTTCTGCTCCAGCTTCACGACCTTGGCGTCCGGATAGTCGGCCTCGAAGTCCAGGATGTTGCGCAGGTCGGCGCCGCGCCACGAGTAGATGCTCTGGCCGTCGTCACCCACCACCGCCAGGTTCTTGTGCTTGGCCGCGAGATGCCGGCAGATGAGGTACTGGGCGCGGTTCGTGTCCTGGTACTCGTCGACCATGATCTGCTGCCAGCGCGCCTGGTACTTGGCCAGCACGTCGGGATGCTGCTCGAACAGGAAGACGACGCGCATCAGCAGGTCGTCGAAGTCGACCGCGTCGTCCTCGGCCAGCTGCCGCTGGTAGCCCTCGTACACGCGAGCCGCCGTCTCGTCGTAGTAGTTCGCCGCCTGGCGCTTGGCGGTGGCGACATCGGCCAGCTCGTCCTTGCGCTGGCCGATCCAGGCCAGCATCCCGTTCGGGCTGAAGCGCTTCTCGTCGAGATCGAGCCGCTTCAGGACGGACTTCACCAGGGCCACCTGGTCGGCACGGTCGTAGATCGTGAAGCTCCGCGTGAGGCCGATGGCGGCGCCGTCGCGCCGCAGGATGCGCGCGCAGATGGCGTGGAAGGTGCCGATGGTCGCCTCGCGCGCCGCCTCCTCGCCGATCAGGCCGGCGATGCGCGCGCGCATCTCGTTGGCGGCCTTGTTCGTGAACGTGACGGCCACGATCTGCCACGGCTTGTAGCTCGTGGCGACCAGGTACGCGACCCGATGGGCGAGGACCCGGGTCTTGCCGCTCCCGGCGCCCGCGAGGATCAGCAGCGGGCCGGTGAGATGGCCGACCGCCTCGCGCTGCGGCGGGTTGAGGCGATCGAGGATCTCCTGCGGCGCGAGGTGCGGGCGTGGGGCGGCGTGAGCGGCGGACTCGGGGGACATCGGCTCGATTCTAGTTGTGCGAGCCCTCAGCAGCGGTGGTTCGCGTCGAAGCCGTGGTGGGTGTACTGGGTCAGGAGCACCGGGCCGCCGGAGAAGCCGGCCCCGATGCAGGTTCGGCGCGCGCCGTTGATGGTGGTGGCACCGGCCACCCAGTTCGGGTAGTCGACGAAGGCGTCCGTGCCGCCGGTGATCTCCTCCCACATCGGCCCGACCGAATAGATGCCGATGCCGGCAACGTCGCGCGTCTCCAGGTAGTCGATGGTGCCCTGCAGCGAGGCGACGTTGAGCGCCGCGTCGTCGCTCCAGCTGTTCCCGATCTCGACGTCCAGCCACCACCAGTTGGCGACGGGCGTGGCTGCGGCGCCCTCTTCGGCCCAGCCCAGCGAGACGTAGGCGTCGACCGCCGTCTGGTAGGCGTGGGCGGCCGCGTTCCAGCCATAGTCGTAGGCGCATTCGACCGAATCCGTCGCTTCGGGGTCGCAGAAGCGGGGCACCAGCTGTCCGGACGGCCATGGTGCCTTCGAAAGCTCCGGTCCGGGATAGCCGGTGTTCAGGTACAGCTGGGCGTCGGGTCCGGCCCACTCCAGCTGGCTCGGCCCGGCTCCCGCGCCGAGGCACGGGTTGTGCGTGAACGTGCGCCCTCGGTTCACGCCGACGATCGCGAACGCCGGATCACTCGGGAAACGACCGCCGCACTGCGGGAAGGAGATGTCGTAGCCGATGGGGTCGTCGGCTGCCGGCTGGCCCGTCACCGCCCGAACGGGCGAGAGGTCGACCGGCGCCGGCGCCCAGGATGGGAGCGCGGCCTCGGCCGAGGCGGGCAGGACGAAACCGGCCGCGAGAAGCACGGCAGTGGCAACCAGGGTGAGGCGTGAAGCACGCCGAAATGGGCTCGGGAACATTGGGCAGCCGCATGAGGGTACACGACGCGGCGCGACCGCTCAAACGGCGCCTCGGGCGCTCGTCGTTGTGCGGCGGTGTCAGCGCCTGTCGCGATGGGTCTCGATGCGCACCCGCACATCGGCGGGCCGGCTTCGCTCCAGGATGACGCCCACGACCAGCACGATGAGGGCGACGGCAAGTTCCATGTGCAGCCCGATGCATCACCCATGCCACCCTCAGCTGCGCACGACCACCGGGTGCAGCTGGACGGTGCTGTTCGGCAACGTCTCGAGCGACGGCCACTCGCCCGCGATGGCGAGCGCCTCCTCGATATCGGCCGCCTCGATGATCACGAAGCCGCCGAGGATCTCCTTCGATTCCACGAACGGACCATCGGTCACGACCACACCCTCGCCCTGGCGTCCCGGTCACAAGGTCTTCACCGTTCGGACCTCGTCGAGCTCCTCGCCGCCGGCGATGTGGTCGCGATGCTTGCCGAACCAGGCGATGTGGCGATCGATATCGGCCTGCTTCTCCTCGGCCGACCATTCCTCCCAGGCCGCGGCATCGTCGGGATGGACCCAGTTCATGAGCACGTAGCGCATCGGTGTGTTCTCCGATCAGAGGCGCCCGCCTGGCGCCACTCGAACCCTACGACGAACCGATGCAGGCGTGGCTCGACAATTCTCGAGTCATGCGGGCGCCCGTCGTCTGCCCGATAGATCGGGCAGACGCGCGCAGGAGCCGCCTCCCATGCGCGCCCACACCCGATCTATCGGGCGAACCGACGCAGGAGATGGTGCTCGCGTGCGCGGTTGCCCGATCCATCGGCACCGGCATCGGCAGCGGCAGCGGCGCGCAAGGCCATGGACACGACGAAAGCCCCGGCCGAAGCCGGGGCTTTCGCATCGGTGAAGGGGACGGACCTAGAAGTCCATGCCGCCGCCGGGGGGCATCCCCATCGGCTGCTTGTCCTTCTCGGGAAGGTCCGTGACGATCGTCTCCGTCGTCAGGAGCAGGCCGGCGACCGATGCGGCGTTCTCGAGCGCCGAGCGGGTCACCTTGGCCGGGTCGATGACGCCGGTGGCGAAGAGGTCGCCGTACTCGCCCTTGGCGGCGTCGTAGCCGCTGCCGGCGGGGAGCTTGCGGACCGCCTCGACGACGACCGAGCCCTCCATGCCGGCGTTGATCGCGATCTGGCGCAGCGGCTCCTCCAGCGCGCGGCGCAGGATGTTGACGCCGATGGCCTCGTCGTTGAGGACCTCGAGCTTGTCGAGGGCCGGCAGGGCGTGGATGAGGACCGAGCCGCC
>JAICRD010000001.1 GCA_025937535.1 Chloroflexota bacterium
CTGCACCCGGAGGGGCCTTCATGAGCTTCCCTGCCCGATCTGTCAGGCCCAGCTGCGCAGGAGAGGCACCTCGCGTGCAGGATTGCCCGATCTATCGGCGGCACCTCTCGACCTGACGGCGGCACCTCTCGACCTATCGGCAGACTTCTGAGCCGCGGCCGGCGCGAAGAAAAGGCTCAGACCAGCTTGTGCTCCACGGCGTAGAGGGCCGCCTGCGTGCGAGACGCCAACCCGAGCTTGCCCAGGATGTTGGAGACGTGGGTGCGCGCCGTGCGCTCGGTGATGCCGAGCTCGTACGCGATCTCCTTGTTGGAGGCGCCCTTGGCCAGCTGCGAGAGGACCTCCTTCTCGCGGCCAGTCAGCGGCTCGACGGGCTCAGCTTCCTTGCGCTGGCGGAGGCGCTGGGCGAGCAGCCGCGACACCGCCGGATCCAGGTGGACCTCGCCGTTGTAGGCGGCGCGGATGGCCTGGGCCACTTCCTCGGCCTCGGCGTCCTTGAGCAGGTAGCCCGACGCGCCGGCCTCGAGGGCAGAGGTGACCTTCTCCTCCTCGATGAACGAGGTGACGGCGACGATCTCGATCTCGGGATGCGCCTGCTTGATGGCGGCGATGGCCTCCAGCCCGCCCATCTCCGGCATGAGCAGGTCCATCAGGACCACGTCCGGAACGAGGCGATCGGCGGCAGCGACGCCCTCGCGGCCGTTCTCGGCCTCGCCGACGACGTCGAAGTCCTTCAGCAGCTCGAGAAAGCCTCGCAGGCCACGGCGGACGACGGCATGGTCATCGACCAGCAGCACCCGGATCGGCCCTTCTTCTTCAATCACGCTCTGGTCCCCTGCGTACTCGGATTCGTCAGAACGCGACTCATCGGCGGAGCGCGCGCGCGAAGTATGCACCAGCGCGAACACGCGTTCGGGCTCTGACATGTCGCGCAGCCGCTGTTCGCCGAGGTCACGCAGGACCGCGCCGTCGGGCACGGCACCACCCAGCGCCTCGATCGTCGTGCCGGAGATGAGCGTCTCGCCACCTGCGGCGAGCGACTGCAGCCGCGACGCGCGGAACAGCGGCCGCCCGTAGAAGCGGTCGTCGTGCGTCTCGACCTCGCCGCTGGCCAGCGAGATCCGAACGCGGACGCGCCCGACATCGCCCCAGTCCTCCTCGCCGATGGCGGTCTGCAGCTCATCCGCAGCGGCAACCGCGGCGCGGGCATCGGTGAAGCACGCGTACGCGCCGTCGCCGATGCGCTCGAAGATCCGGCCGCCATGGCGCTCGGTCGACTCGGCGACCAGGCGGTGGTAGCGCGCCAGCGCAGCTCCGGCGGCCGCGCCGTGCAGCTCGGCCAGGCGCGTGCTGCCCTCGACGTCGGCAAAGAGGAACGTCAGATCGGTGGTGGCGGGCACGGAGGGACGCATCCGCAACAGGATAGAAGCCGATGCGAACGGTGGCCGCTGACGAATGACGTAGCGTCCGCTCGGCCGAAGATCCTTCCGGGCCCGGCCCGCTATCCTCGTGCGCGGTGGCCGCCGACCAAGGGTCCCTGCCGCGCTGCGCATGGGCCGGCACCGACCCGCTCTACATCGCCTATCACGACCTCGAGTGGGGCGTGCCGATGCGCGACTCGCATCGGCTGTTCGAGTTGCTGTGCCTGGAGGGCGCGCAGGCCGGGCTCTCCTGGATCACGATCCTGCGCAGGCGGGACGGGTACCGCGAGGCGTTCGACGAATTCGACCCGCAGCGCATTGCCGCCTACGGCGATGCCGACCGCACGAGGCTCCTGGCGGACGCCCGCATCATCCGTAACCGCGCCAAGGTCGACGCATTCATCGGCAACGCCAGGGCCTTCCTCGACATCGGCGGCTTCAGCGCGCTGGTGTGGTCCTTCGTCGGAGGCAGCCCGGTCCAGAACCGGTGGCGAACCGTCGAGGCGGTGCCGGCAGTCACCGAACAATCGATCACGATGTCGCGGGACCTTCGACGGCTGGGATTTCGCTTCGTTGGCCCGACAATCTGCTATGCCTTCATGCAGTCCGCTGGACTCGTAAACGATCATGTGGTCGACTGCTTCCGCTATGCCGAGTTGCGAGGGGAGGACCGCTGACCAGGCGCTCGCCCGCTGGCATGGAGCGTGCTGGTCCGTCACCAACTTCGTGCCCGTGACCGCATGACAGCGACCGAGCTCATCAGCCTCGTTACCCAGGCGCTCTTCGTCGGGCTGTTTCTCGCCACCCTCTGGCAGCTTCTGCGGCGGCCGTCCCGCTCGAGCCTCGACACGCTGCTGCTCTTCGGCTCGATCGCCGCGGTGGTGCTGGTGAGCCGTATCGCCGAGTGGTTCGGCCTGAACGAGACGTTGGCCACCGGACTGACTATCGTTTTCATCAACATGGCCCCGTTGGCCATGATCCGGCTGGTCGACGACTTCAGCGGCACTGCCCGGTGGATTCCGTGGCTTGGCGTGGCCGTCTTCGTCGGCGTATCGGCCATCTCGGTGGTCGCCTACCAATCGTCCCCCCGGGCCATCGAGCTCATCCTGATCGCATGGTTCCTGCTCGTCGGCGGCTACGCGGCGGCCTCGTTCGCATGGGCCGCGGCCAGATCGCGCGGAATCACGCGACGACGCATGACGGCGGTGGCCATCGGCGCCGTGAGCTTCATCGCCGCGATCGTCCTCGTGCTGGTCGGCGCCCTGGTGGAGAGCGAGGTGACCTCGGTCATCGGCCAGCTGCTGGCCCTGGCATCGGCCATCGCCTTCTTCCTGGGCTTCGCTCCACCGGGATGGGTCCGGCGCGCATGGCGTGAGCCGGACCTCCGCGAGTTCCTCCAGCACTCCATCCACCTCGCATCCCTGACCGATGAGCGCAAGGCGATCATGGATCTACAGTCGGCCGTCGCCGATACCTTCGGAGCGACGGGGGCAGCCATCGGCGTCGCCGATCCGCAGGGCCGGGTCCTGCGCTATGCCCGCAGGACGGGCGAATGGCTGGAGTCGCCATCCGACGCGTTCATCGGCGGTCGCGCGTTCACGCAGCAGCGCCGCATCGTGACGCACGACGCCCCGGGCGAGGACCCCGAGAATGCGTCGACGTACCAGGAGGTCGCAGCCCACACCGTCATTGCGGCGCCGATCACGCTGGAGGATCGGCGCATCGGCGTCCTGACCGTGTTCGCCAGCCGGGCGCCGATCTTCATCGAGGACGACATGTGGCTGCTCGACCTGATCGCCGATCAGACCGGCGTGCTGCTCGAGGCGCGAGCGCTCAATGCCGAGGAGGCGAGCCTCCAGTCGCGCGAAGAAGCGGCCCGCCTCAAGGAGGAGTTCCTCTCGGCCGCGGCACACGACCTGCGCACGCCGCTGACGGTGGTGCTCGGCCAGGCCGAGCTGCTCGAACGGCGGGCTGCGCGCAACCCCACGGCGCCGGTCGACGCGGCCGGCATCGCCCGTATCGCGAGGGAGGCGCGCCGGCTGCGCGACCTGGTGAGCCAGCTGCTCGACGTCCAGCGCCTCGAGAAGGGTGCTGCGCCGATGGAGCTCGCCGAACACAACCTGTGGGACGTCGTGTCCGCCGTCCAGGAGCGCTTCGGCGAGCACGGGCTCGACCTGCGCGCCGTTCCTCCGGCGGCGCCGCTGGTGGCGACGATGGATCGCATGCGGATCGAGCAGGTGCTCGACAACCTGATCGAGAACGCCATCAAGTACACGACGAGCGGCGAGCTGCCGGAGATCAGCGTCGACTGGGAGGGCGACCAGGCGCGCATTGCCGTGATCGACAAGGGCGTCGGCGTTCCGGAGGCGGAGCGGGAGCGCATCTTCGAGCGGTTCTATCGAGGGTCGAACGTCGAGAAGGTCACCGATACCGGGATGGGCCTGGGCCTCTATATCTGTCGCCGCATCGTCGAGGGCCATGGCGGACGCATCTGGGCGCAGCCGACCGCCGGCGGAGGGACGACCTTCGTGGTGACGCTCCCGGCGCGACCGGCCGTCGAGGCCGTCGCCGGGCCGGGAGCGGCGTCGTGGCAGATCAGCCCGGCCGGAAGCGAGGCTGCCGCCGATGCCTGACGTCCACGTCCTGGTCGTCGACGACGAGCCCGACATCCGGGCCACGGTCTCGGCGATGCTCGAGATCGAGGGCTACGCGGTCACCGAGGCCGCGAACGGAGCCGATGCGCTGCACCGCGTCGAAGAGCGAGCGCCCGACGTCATCCTGCTCGACATGCGCATGCCCGTCCTGGACGGCTGGGGCTTCGCGGCCGAGCTGCGACGGCGCGGGCACCGCATGCCGATCGTGGTGATGACCGCCGCGCGTGACGCCGCCCACTGGGCCAGCGAGATTGCGGCATCGGCGTTCGTCGCGAAGCCCTTCGGCTTCGACGACCTCATCACCGCGGTCGAGGAGGTTCGGCCCGGCACCTGAGCGACGGGCGCTTCGCTCAGGTCGCCAGCGAGCCCGCTGCGTCCCAGCCGCGACCTCCGTAGCCGAGGAAGCGCGTCGGGCGCAGCACGATCGGCTGCGAGTAGACCTCGGCGAATCGCTGCACGGTCAGGTTCGCGCGACGCAGCAGCTCGCGGTACTTCGCGCCGAAGCCTTCGGGCATGATCTCCGCCGCATCGGCTTCTGGAATCTCCGCGGTCGCCTCGATCAGCTCGACCTGGAAGTCCGGCCCGGGCGTGCCGACCGCGAGCATCACGCTCGGCTGGTCGCGGAGGTTGTCGACCTTGCGGGCGTTCGGCTTGCTGAAGGCCACGATCCGCTCGCCGTCCCAATGGAACCAGACCGGCACCAAATGCGGGCGACCGTCTCGCTGCACCGAGCTGAGCCACACGACCGGATCGTCGCGGAGCGCCGCTTCGACCGACGGTCGACGCGTCGCGAACTGGCGGGCTGTTACCTCAGGGGCCTGGGCGGTCGCTGGCATGACCGAAGTGTCGCCCTCGCGCGGCGTCGCTCACAGGGTGGGACGTCGTGCACGATGCTCGGACGTTGGCCGAGCGCCGCCGCGGCCGGATGACGTAGGGGCGATCCTATACTCGGCCCTCATGCCGCCCATCGCCAGCGTCGACGTTCCCGCCTCGACCGCCAACCTCGGCAGCGGGTTCGACTCGTTTGCCGCGGCGCTGTCGCTGAAGCTGCGTGCGGAGCTGTGGCACGGCGACGAGGCCGGCATCGTCCTCAACGCGCGCGGCGAGGGTGCTCCCCGACCCGACGAACCCGCCGACGAGAACCTGCTCATCCGAGCCTTCCGCGAGGGCCTGCGGGTCTCGGCCGCACCGGGGGCCGCGTCGTGGCGGCTGGAGGTGTCGAGCATGATCCCCGCTGCCCGCGGCCTCGGCTCCAGCGCGGCGGCGATCGTGGCCGGAGTCGTTCTCGGCGCGGCCGTCGGCCGGCGGACGGTCGAGGCCGACGAGCTTCTCGCCCTGGCGGCGCGCCTGGAGGGTCATCCGGACAACGTCGCAGCAGCGCTGTACGGCGGCTTCACCATCGCGCTGGCCGAGACGGACGAGCGGATCGTGCTGCGCCGATTCCGCGTGCCCGAGGCGTGGATCCCGGTCGCCTTCATCGCGCAACGCGAGAGCCGGACGCATGAGATGCGCGAGGCGCTGCCGGCAGCGATCAGCCATGCCGCGGCGGCACGCCAGGCCGGCCGCAGCGCGCTGCTGGCGACAGCGATCATGACCTCCGACGCCAGCCTGCTTCGGGCCGCAATGACCGATGAGCTGCACCAGCCGTTCCGCCTTCCGCTGCTGGCCGGCAGCCGCCATCTGATCGAGCTTGCCTACGATCGAGGCGCAGCGGGCGCGTGCCTGTCCGGGGCAGGCCCAACGGTGCTTGCCATCTGCGACTCGGCGCCGTCCGCCCATGCCGTGGAGAAGGCCTGGAACGCCTCCGGCGTCCCCGGCATGGCGACCCGGTTGCGCTTCGACACTGCGGGTGCCCGCCTGATCGCGGACTGAGGCGCGAAGGCGGCTCGCGCTACCATGCTTCCGCCCCCATGAGCCTCGTGACGATCAGCGGCGTGTCCAAGAGCCACGGCGCGCAGCATCTCTTCAGCGAGGTCGGCCTGCTGATCAGCGCCGGCCGCCGCATCGCCGTCATCGGCCCCAACGGGGCCGGCAAGACGACCCTGCTCGAGCTCATCACCGGCGACCAGCAGCCCGACGCCGGAACGATCACCCGCGCCAAAGACACCGTCATCGGCTACCTGCGCCAGGAGGTTGCACAGAGCCGCGGCCGAACGGCGCTGGCAGAGGTGCTGGCCGGGGCGGGCGAGGTGAGTGGCATCGAGCGCCGCATGCACCACATCGAGTTGGAGCTCGAGGACACGTCCGACGACGACGAGCTGGCCGAGCTGATGGAGGAGTACGGCCGGCTGCAGCATCGGTTCGAGGCATTGGGCGGCTACGGGCTGGAGGCCGACGGGCGGCGCATCCTCGCAGGCCTCGGCTTCGCCGACGCCGACGTCACCCGCGACATCGGCGAGTTCAGCGGCGGCTGGATGATGCGCGTGGCGCTCGCGAGGCTGCTGCTCCAGAACCCCGACGTGCTGCTCCTCGACGAGCCGACCAACCACCTGGACCTCGCGAGCGTGGAGTGGCTCCAGGGCTTCCTGGCCCAGTACGCCGGGGCGATCGTGCTCGTGAGCCACGATCGCGACTTCGTCAACGAGGTCGCCAATCGAATCGTCGAGCTGCACGATGGCCAGGCGACCGAGTACGTCGGTGACTACGCCGACTTCGTCGACCAGCGCGAGGAGCGAATCGCGTATCTGCAGCGCCAGGCGCGCGTGCAGGGCCGCAAGGTCGCTCAGCTGGAGCGCTTCATCGAGCGTTTTCGGTACAAGAAGACGAAGGCGCGCCAGGTGCAGAGCCGGATCAAGCAGCTCGACCGAATGGAGCGCATCGAGGTTCGCGACACCCGGGTCAAGTCCGTGAAGTTCCGCTTCCCGCAGCCGCCACGCTCCGGCCGCGTCGTCATCACCCTCAACGACATCGCCAAGCGCTACGGCGAAAACGTCGTCTACGACGGCGACCTCGACCTCCAGTTGGAGCGCGGCCAGCGCGTGGCGCTCATCGGCCCGAACGGTGCCGGAAAGTCCACCCTGCTGAAGATCCTGGCCGGCGTGCTGCCGTTCGAGGCAGGCACCCGCGAGCTGGGCTCGAACGTGCGGGTGGCCTACTTCGCGCAGCACCAGATCGAGGCGCTCGACCCGACCAAGACCGTCTTCGAGGAGCTCAACGACGCCGCGCCGATGCTCTCGACCTCGGAGGTCCGCAAGCTGCTTGGCGCGTTCCTGTTCAGCGGCGATGCCGTCGAGAAGAAGGTCCGCGTCCTCTCGGGCGGCGAGCAGACCCGCCTTGCCATGGCCAAGCTGCTGGCCGATCCGGCCAACCTGCTGTGCCTGGACGAGCCGACGAACCACCTGGACATCCAGTCGCGCGACGTGCTCGAGGATGCCTTGAATGCCTTCACCGGCACGATCGTGCTCATCACCCACGACCGATACCTGATCCGCAGCGTCGCGAACACCATCGTCGAGGTCAACGATGGCCAGGCCACGCTGTATGCGGGCGACTTCGAGTACTACGCCGCCAAGCGCGGCGTGGACATCGAGACGCGCGGCGCGGTCGAGGGCGCCCAGGCAACGCCACGCGGCGTCATCGCCGCGGCCCCGAAGCCACGCGAGTCGGCGCGTGCGGCCGCCGAACGAAAGCGCCGCGAGGCGGAGGCGCGCAACCAGCGTCATCGACGCACCCGCGACCTGCGCACGGCCCTCGCGGACGCGGAGGCCGCTGCCGCGGCAACCGAGCGCGAGCTCCACGAGGTGACGCAGCGGCTGGCCGACCCATCCATCTACGCCGATGCGAACGCGGTCCGCACGCTGGTCGAGCGCCATAACCAGCTGCGAGACAGGACCGATGCGCTCGCGGCCGACCGCGAGCGGCTCGCCGCCGATCTGGCGGCGGCGGAGGCCGAGGCCGGGCCGGTCGCGGCCCGATGACGGCGCCCGACCCATCCCGCCGGGCGGATGCCACCGGCGCGGCCTTCATCGCGCTGGCCGCCATCTGCTTCGGCACGCTTGGCCCCCTCAGCCGCTTCGCCGCCGATGCGGGCGTCTCGTCGCTGACGCTCGTCACCTGGCGCGCGGCGCTCGGCGCCGTCGTCGTGGCGATCTTCATCTCGGCCCGCCTGGCCGCCGGCAGCGCCCGACCGAAGTCGTTGCGAGCCATCCCATCGCGCGACCGTTGGTTCATGGCCGCCGCGGCCGTTGCCAACACGCTGCTGAACTTCAGCGTGTTCGTCGCCTTCGGGCGGGTCAGCATCGCCCTCGCGCTATTGGTCTTCTACCTGTACCCCGCACTGGTCGCGCTGGTATCGGTCATCTGGTTCGATGAGCGGCTGGACAGCGTGCGCTGGGCGGCCCTGGCGATCTCGTTCGCCGGGCTGGTGCTCGTCCTGGCAGGCGCGGAGGGCGGCGTCGGCCGGATCGATCCCCTGGGCGTCGGCCTGGCATTCGTGGCCGGCCTGGCGCAGGTCTTCTACGTGCTCGCCGCACGGCATGGCTTCGCGCATGTGCCCGGACCCCAGGCGGCCGCGCTGACCATGGGCGGAGCTGCCGCGCTGTACCTCGTCATCGCGCTCGTGACGGGCTCGCTGGCGGGGCTCCTGGTGCCGATCGCATCCGTCGATGCGCTCTGGCCAGTGGCAGTCGCCGGCGTCATCGGTGCCGGCATTCCGACGGTCGCCTACATCACCGGCATCCGGCGCCTCGGGCCGTCGCGCGCCTCGATCCTCGCCATGCTCGAGCCGGTGGTCGGCGTGCTCCTGGCGGCGTGGCTGCTGGCCGAGCGTCCGACCGCCATCCAGCTGGCCGGCGGTGCGCTCATCCTGGCCGCCGCGGCGCTCCTCCAGCTGCGACCGCGCGGGCCGATTGCCGACCACGAGGCGATTGGCGCCTGATTTGCCGTTGCGGTCGCGCAACGGCTTGCGCACCGATCCGCACGCCTCCTCCGGAGACCGCCCGTGACCGCACCGCCGGAGGTACTACCCGCCGGTAGGACCTTCGGGTACGGTCGGGCCACGGGCCGGCACCCACGCCGGTCCGCGGGGCTTCCAGGAGGGCGTGGACATGGTTCGACTTCACCTTCATCGCAGACGGCTCGGTGGCCTGGCGACGGCCGCGCTCGCCATCGCGCTCGCCGCGCCGCTGAGCGTGGTCGCCGCGGCGACGAGCGTTCCGCTGCACCAGGCCCACGTGGGCACCGTCGCCGACTGCGGCGCGAACGGCATCCTGTGGCACTTCGTCCTCAATCAGCTCGACGCGGGCACCGCCAGCGGCACGGTCACCGCGACGTTTGCATCCGCCGGCGCGAAGAGCGATGCCGGCGAGCCGGTCGGCAACGGCAAGGTCCAGCACTTCTGGATCGCCACCGGATCGGCCGATACGTTGCTCGGCGCATCCGCCAGCGTCGCCGATCAGAGCGGCTCTCCGAAGCTCGTGCTGAGCCACTGGGAGTGCGGCGACGCTGCACCGAACACGCCGCCGTCGAACCCGCCGTCGAACCCGCCCTCGGGCGACGTCGGTGGTAGCTCGGGCGCCGTGCGCGAGAACACCAAGGGCAGCAACAGCGGTCCCATCGTCGCCGTCCTGCCGAACACCGCCATGAGCACCGGCACCGCGTCGGCGCTGCTGCTGTCCGGCCTCGTCCTGC
The DNA here is from genome assembly GCA_025937535.1 of Chloroflexota bacterium. Classification (GTDB taxonomy): domain Bacteria; phylum Chloroflexota; class Limnocylindria; order QHBO01; family QHBO01; genus JACDBZ01. Next base: position 9,704 of record JAICRD010000001.1, read on the forward strand.
TCGGCAGCGCGACCCTCTTGGCGGTCACCGTGGCCAGCCGGCCCCGCCGGCGCTAGACGAGCTCCTCGTCGGCCGCCGCTCCGGGATCCCCGGGGCGGCGGTTCGGAACTACGGTCGAGCCATGAACGAGGCGTGCACCGCCTGGGCCGCCGATGCGGCCGATGCGAGCGGCACCTCCGCCCACACGACGCGCATCCCGCCGGTGTCGAACGCGCCCTCCCCGTGGGCGGGCAGCGGAAGCACCTCCGGCATCAGAGCGGCGGGCCCGACCAGGCTGATGCGCGCCATGCGCTCCTTGCGGTCGACCGCCAGCATCAAAACTCCGCCTTCATCGCGCGACGCCGCACGGACGGTCGTCTGCGGCGCGTCGTCGTCGAGTGCGCGCACCACCAGGTTCAGGCGTCCCCGCCGTGCGCGCCGGACGGCGACCGGGTGGACCACTTCCGCGCCGAGGTCGGCGAGCAGCTCGAGCTGAAGCGCGTCGACCGCCGGCAGGAAGCGCGCGGCCGGCACGAGGTGCGGATCGGCCTCCAGCACGCCGCCGACGTCCTTGAACAGCTCGCAGCGGGCGGCACGCAGGGCCACGGCGAGCGCCACCGCCGACAGATCCGTGCCACCGCGGCCGAGGGTGGTCAGCTCACCGTGAGTGCCGATGCCCTGGAACCCGGCCACCACCGGCACCAGGCCGTCGGCCAGCGCCGACCGGAGCGGCCGCGACAGGACGCGGCGGACCTCCGCGCCCAGGTGCGCCGCGGCGGTGCGGATGCCGGCCTCCGCGCCGGAGAAGGACCGCGCGGGGATGCCGCGCGCCTGCAGGCCGAGGGCGAACAGCGCCGCCGACAGCGCCTCACCGGTCGCCAGGGCGCGGTCGGTCTCGCGGGCGAGCCCGGAGCCGGCCTCCTGGGACGGCTGGCGCAGCCAGCCGGCTCCCTCGTCGGGCAGAAGGACGCGAGCGGCGCCCAGGATGGTATCGGTGACGCCCTCGAAGGCGCTGACCACCACCACCGGGCGCAGCCCGGCGTCGCGCTGTCGCTCGACGACCGAGACCGCAGCTGCGATGTCCTCGGGTCGCCGGAGGACCGAGCCGCCGAACTTGTCGACCACGACCTCGGACGGCTGCCCGGACGGCGACATGGTCAGGCCGGCGGAGCAAATGCCGAGGGCGCCTCGATGCCCTCGCCGCGCGGCAGCGGGCCCCCGGCGCGCACGATCTCGGGGAGCTCGTCGAGCGATCCGATGCGGCGCACGTCCGTCGGCATCGGCTCATCCGCGGGCGTGATGTTCATGCCCTCCTGGCGGTCGAGCCAGACCGCGTCCATGCCGGCGCTCCACGCGCCGCGCACGTCGGCCCGGTACGAGTCACCGACCATCAGCGCCGACGCGGCATCGACGCCGACCGAGTCGAGCGCCATTCGATAGAAGGCGGGATTCGGCTTGGCCACGCCGACGGCCCCGGATGGAAGGACGAAGTCGAGGTACCTGTCCAGTCCGAGCTCGGCCAGGATGCCGCGTAGGTTCGAGCCCCAGTCGCTGACGACGCCGATGCGGACGCCCATGTCGCGAACCACCACCAGCATCGGCTCGGTGTCGGGGAAGGGCTCCCAGGAGTCGGCCGCGAACTGGCTGGCCAGGATGCGGTCGAGCGTCTCGTTGCGCGCCTCGACGCCGAGGCGGCCGAGCATGACGCTGTGGTACTGGCGCCAGTACGCCTCGATGCGCTGGTCGTCCGTCCAGGTGTCGTTGCCGGGCCGGTGGTACTCGTCCCAGAACCAGCGGTCGGCCTCCTCCCATGCGCGGCGCATCTCCTCCTCGGTCACCGGGTGGCCGTCCTCCGTCAGCACGCCGGACAACGCATCGGCCAGGGTGCGTCTCGGCGTGAGCAGGGTGAACCCGGCATCCAGGCACAGGAGTCGGTAGCTCATGGCGGCAAACGGTAGCGCACCGCGCGAGACCGATGCGTCCGCAGCCATCGCTGCTACGCTCCGTCAATGCCCGCCTCCGCGGAGGCCCTCCAGGTCCGCCATGACCTGCTCGAGTGGTACGACCGCAACCACCGCGACTTCCCGTGGCGACGCAGGCACGATCCGTACGCCGTCCTCGTCAGCGAGGTCATGCTCCAGCAGACCCAGGCGTCGCGCGTGGTTGACCGATTCGTCCGCTTCATGGACCGCTTTCCGACGGCCGACGCGCTTGCCGCCGCGCCGACCGCGGCCGTGCTGGCCGAGTGGAGCGGCCTGGGCTACAACCGGCGGGCGCTCGCCCTCCCGCGCGCGGCCGCGATCGTGGCGCGCGACGGGTGGCCACCCGACGTCGCGGGTCTCGAGCGTCTGCCGGGCGTCGGGCCGTACACCGCGCGAGCCGTCGCGTCGCTCGCCTTCGGCGTGCCGATCGGCGTGGTCGACACGAACGTGCGCCGCTGGCTGCTGCGCCGCTTCGGTGGTGCCGATGCGCCAGCCGCACTCCAGGAGCGCGCGGACGCGCTGGCGGCGCCCGGGACCGGGCCGGCCATCGCGGCGTGGACCCACGCCAGCATGGAGTTCGGCGCCGCCATCTGTCGCTCCCGCAACCCTCGGTGCGACGCGTGCCCCGTCGCCGACGGCTGCCCGTCGCGCGGCGCCGCGGTCGCCGTGCCGGTCCCACGGCAGCCGGCCCTGCAGGGGTCCGATCGAGCGGTGCGGGGCGCCATGCTGCGCCAGCTGGCCGTCGCGGCGGGTCATGCGCTGAGCGAGACTGCGGCGCGCGAACGCATCGGCGCGGATCTGGACGGCGAGCGCTGGGAGCGGATCCTGGCCGGGCTGGAGCGCGACGGCCTCCTCCATCGCCGAGGCGGAACCGTGGCGCTGGGCGCGGCTACAATCGGCCGATGAGCACGAAGTTGACGGTCGGCGACCAGCTTCCGTCGGTCGGCCTGCGCGCCACCGACGGCTTCCTCCTCAACCTGCGCAGCTACGTGACGAAGCAGGCGGCCGTCTTCCTGTTCTTCGGGGCACCAACCCTCAAAGGCGCCGCGCGCCGGCGTGGGCTGAAGGCAATCGAGGCACTGGTTGCGGGATTCGATCGGCTGCGCGAGGCCGGGATCGCGATCGGCGGCATCAGCACCGACTCGGAGCAGCAGCAGAAGAAGTTCGTCGAGGAGCGCGAGCTGCCCTTCCTCCTTTTCAGTGACGAGCGTCGCTCGGCGGTCGGGCTGCTCGGCATCGAAACCGCCGCCGAGGGCGAGAACATCAATGTCGCCAAGCCGGTCGCCGTCGCCGTCGATCGTGACGGCATCATCCGGGCGGTCATCGATCCGGTAACGCCGGAAACCCTCGTCGACGATGTCATGCGCGCCCTGGCCGAGCCGATCCCGGCCGCGACCGAGGACGCTCCGGCGACCTCGTAGACCACCATGCTCGCCGCGCGGCTGCATGCCCCCGGCGAGGCGCTGCGCCTGGTCGACGTCCCTCGGCCCGAGCCAAGCGGTAGCGACGTCCTCGTCCGCGTTGCGGGCTGCGGCGTGTGCCACACCGACCTCCACATCGCCGATGGCACCCAGGCCCGGGTCGAGCTGCCGCTGACCCTGGGCCACGAGGTCGCCGGCTACATCGAGGGAGTTGGGCCGTCGGCGGCGAGAGCCCTGCGGCGCGCCCGCCTGGCGGTCGGCGACCCGGTGCTCGTCTTCGGCGGCTGGGGCTGCGGCTCATGCCGTGAGTGCCTCGCCGGATCGGAGCAGCGCTGCGAGCGCTCACGCGCACCGGGCTTCCAGGAGGACGGCGGCTATGCCGAGGCCATGCTCGTCCCCGATCCACGCCACCTGGTCCCGTTGGGATCGCTGGATCCGGTCCGTGCCGCCCCGCTGGCGGACGCCGGCGTCACGCCGTACCGCGCCGTGCGGCGTGCGGAGCCATGGCTGCCCGAGGGCGCGCGGGTGCTCCTCATCGGCTCCGGCGCGCTCGGCCAGTTCGCGCTCCAGTACCTGCGACTGATCGTGCCAGGGGGGCCGTCGCTGACGATCGCGGTGCGCGAGCTCAACCCCGCCCGGCTGGAGCAGGCATCGTCCCTCGGCGCGGACATCGGCCTGCTGGACGGCGACGGGGCCATGGTGCGAGAGGCTCTTGGCGGCCCGGCCGACGTCGTCTTCGACTTCGTCGGCAACGACCAGACTCTGCGGATCGGCGCGGACGTCGTCGCGGCGGATGGCCTCGTGATGCTCATCGGCGAGGCCGGAGGTCACCTCTCGTTCGGCTTCGACCGGCCGCCGGTCGAGTCGTGGCTGACGACCGTCGCGTGGGGCTCCCACGCCGACCTGAGCGACGTCGTCCGGCTGGCGCGCCGCGGGCGGATTCGTTGGAACGTCGAGCCGATGCCTCTGCGACAGGTCGCCGAGGCACACGCGCGCTTGCGCGGCGGCGACGTCGACGGTCGCCTCGTGCTCGTGCCTGGCTAGCCGAACAGCCGCGTCGAAGGCCGCCCCGAATCAGCCGCCGAACAGGCGGCCAAAGATGCCCTTGTGCTCGTCACGACGGACGTAGAACGGCGCGGCGGTGGCGTCGTAGGTGGCGAGGAGCGCGGGCGCGCGCAGATCGGTCACTGCCAGCAGGCGGCGAGAGCCGAGGTGCTCGGTGGCCACGGCGTGCAGCCGGTTGCGAACGGCGTCGAAGTCGCCCAGCACGGCGTCGGGAACCATCTGGATGCCGGCCGTCCACGCCGTCCCGGCGCGCAGCAGCCAGGCGCGCGCAACCTGCGGCAGGTCCTCCAGCGCGGCGCGCAGCTCGCGTCCGAACGGATCGGGCACCTGCTCCGGCACCTCGAGCGGTGGCATGTCGCCCAGCGGATGTCGGGCGCGCAGCGCATCCGGCCGGTTCGGATCGATGCCTGCCGCCAGGAACGGCAGGACGCCCGCCGCGATATCGACCTGGGTGGGCGCACCCGGATCGATCACCACCCGCTCCTGGGCGGCATCGGCGCGCTCGAAGAGGTCGCGTGCCGGCAGGCGCACGTGGTCGCTGCCCGGCGGGCCGAAGTCGCGCAGCACGTCGACGCTCGAGAAGGCGGCGATGAAGCGGCTGCCCTCGTCGTCGGTGCCATGCCGATAGGCGTCGGTCGAGAGGCGTTCGGCGTCCGGGCTCTCGCCCGACGACGACCGGATCGGCACGAGCAGCTCACGGTCGATGAGCTGGTCGAGGCGCGGCGCCAGGTCGCCCGGCTTCGGCTCCGTCATGCGCGCACCGCCCCAAGCTTGCCGAGCGCGTCGTCGATGCGCGCCAACGAGCGCTCGCGACCGAGAAGCTCGAGCGAGGCGAACAACGGGGGCGAGATCGGCCGCCCGGTGATCGCCATGCGGATGGGTGAGAAGAAGTCGCCGGCCTTCATGCCCGCCGCCTCGGCGGCGGCACGGCAGCGCTGTTCGAGCACCTCTGCGCTGAAGTCGGCGGGATCCAGCGCGGCCAGCGTGTCGCGGGCACCCTCCAGCGCCGCGCGCGCCTCCTCGGGGCCGCCCTTGCGCGGCGCGAGGTCCGCGGGCTCGTACCAGCCGGCCACGACGTCATCGGGCTCCCATGCGAAGCCGATGAGCTCGGGCACGTCCCCGAGCTTGACCAGGCGCTCCTTGACCAGCGGCACCATGCGCACGAGGTCCTCATCGGCCACGGCGGCCGGCACGAAGTCTCGCAGCCGCAGCGCCAGCTGCTCATCGGCCAGGGCGCGGATGTAGACCCCGTTCAGGTGATCCAGGCGGTCGCGGTCGAAGATCGCGCCGCCCTTGTGCACCTTATCGATCTCGAAGCGGTCTGCGAGCTCGTCGAGGCTGAAGATCTCCTCCTCCGTGCCCGGCGACCAGCCCAGGAAGGCGAGGAAGTTGACCATGGCCTCCGGCAGGTAGCCCTGCTCCCGGTACGCGCTCATTGCCGTCTGCGACTTCCGCTTGCTCATCTTCGACCGATCGGCATTGAGGATGAGCGGGATGTGGCCGAAGCGCGGCTCGCGGTAGCCAAGGGCGCGGATCAGCGCGATGTGCTTCGGCGTGTTGGAGAGGTGGTCCTCGCCGCGGATGACGTGGCTGATCTCCATCGCCTCGTCGTCGACGACGACGACGAAGTGGTAGAGCGGCATGCCGTCGTTGCGGACGATCACGAAGTCGCCGAGCAACGAATTGTCGAACTCGACCTCGCCTCGGACCAGGTCGTCGAAGCGGATGACCTCCGGCTCGACCTTGAAGCGGATGACCGGTTTGCGGCCGTCGGCCTCGAAGGCGGCGCGCTCCGCATCGGTCAGGTTGAGGCAACGCCGGTTGTAGCGCGGTGGCTGCTTGAGCGCCTCCTGCGCCTTGCGGACCGCCTCCAGCTCCTCGGGCGTGCACCAGCAGCGGTAGGCAGCGCCAGAGGCGAGAAGCCGATCCGCCTCCGTTGCATAGAGCTCCATGCGCAGACTCTGGCGGTAGGGCGCAAATGGACCGATATCGTCGCCGTCGGCGGCCTGCGGCCCCTCGTCCCAGGTGATGCCCAGCCAATGCAGGTTGTCGATGATGTCGCGCTCGAACTCGAGCGTGCTCCGAGCGGTGTCGGTGTCCTCGATGCGTAGCACGTACGTCCCGCCGGCGTGGCGCGCCGTGAGGAAGTTGTAGAGGCTCGTTCGCGCGGTGCCGATGTGCAGCGGCCCGGTCGGGCTGGGTGCCATGCGCACCCGCATCGGTCGATCCATGCGCCGATGCTAGCAGGGCGTTGGGTCTAGGCACCGCCCGGCTGCAGGCCTATCATCCGCGCCTGCACCGATAGGAGGCCGACGTGGTCCGACACCCCGAGCGAGACCCCTACGACCCGCCGCCCCAGTTCGAGCCGTACCAGGGACCCGGCTTCAACCACTGGGATGACATCACGCCGCCGATCTTCGACGACGAGAACACGCCCAACGAGCGCAAGCCGCGGCTGCTCGCGGCCAAGTTCGAGAGCAGCTCCCGCGAGGCCGAGATCTTCCTGCACGATCCGGTCTCGTCGCTGGTGAATGGCGCGGTCGAGGGCATCAGCAGCGCCATCCAGGACGCCTCCGAGCTGCCCCGGGATCCATATATCGCGACGCTGGTCATCAACCATCACCGCCGGCTCGACTACCGCGTCATCCGCGCCACGGCCATGGTGGATGACGAGTCGATCGGCATCACCATCCACAAGGAGGACGGCTCCTAGCGGGCCACGCGTCCGATGCCCTGCCGGGCGTGCGGCGGCGCCAACCCGGAGGGCGCCAGATTCTGCGGTTCGTGCGGCGCGTCGCTCGGCGCGACGTGCCCGCATTGCGGTGAGCCGGTCCCAGGGGCGAACCGCTTCTGCACGGCCTGTGGCGAGCCGGTCGACGGCGCCCGGGAGGTCGAGCGGCCCGCAGGGCCCGTCGCCGAGCGACGTCGGGTCTCGATCCTGTTCGTCGACGTCGAGGACTTCACCGGCCTGGCCGAGCATCTCGACCCCGAGGAGATGCGAACCGTCCAGTCGCGCTACTTCGAGGCCGCGCGCTCGGTCGTGGCGACCTACGGAGGAACGATCGAGAAGTTCATCGGCGATGCGGTCATGGCCGTCTGGGGCGCGCCGCTGGCGCACGAGGACGATGCGAACCGGGCGGTGCGAGCCGCGATCGACCTGGTCGACGCCGTGCGACGCCTGGGCGGGGTGACCGCCAATCGGTCACTCGCCGCGCGGGCCGCGGTGAGCAGCGGGGAGGCGGCCGTCACCCTGGGTGCAATCGGGCAGGGCATGGTCGCCGGGGACCTCGTCAACGCCGCGGCTCGCCTCCAGTCGCACGCCCCGTCCGGCGGCGTCCTGGTGGATGCGGCGACGCGCGAGATGGCGCCCATGGCCGCAGCGTACGAGCCCGTCGGCGAGCTTGCGCTGAAGGGACGGACCGCGCCGGTCGTGGCGTTCGTGGCGAGCCCGGTGAGCCGGCCGGCGCACGGAGTCGAACGCGCGTCGCACGCCGGCCCGTTCGTCGGCCGGGACCACGAGCTGGCCGAGCTGATCGGTCTTTTCGAACGAACCGTGCGCGATCGGCGCAGCCGGCTGGTTTCCGTGACCGGCATTGCGGGCATCGGCAAGAGTCGCCTGGCGTGGGAGCTGGGCGAGCAGATCGAGGCGCTGCCCGAGCAGGTCTTCTGGCACACGGGGCGCGCGCCGGCCTACGGCGACGAGGTCACCTTCTCCGCGGTGGGGGACATGCTGCGACGGAGGATTCGCCTCGCCGATGACGCCGAGCCGGAGCTGGCTCGTCGTCAGCTCCGATCGGCCCTCACCGAGATCGTCAGGGACGACGCCGAACGCGCCTGGATGGAGCCGCGGCTGGCGGTGCTGCTGGCGGACGATCCGCTGGCTGCGTTCGAGCGCGATGAGCTCTTCGCGGCCTGGCGTCGCTTCTTCGAGCGCGTCTCCGACTCGGCACCGACGGTGCTCGTCTTCGAGGACATCCAGTGGGCAGACCCGAGCCTGCTGGACTTCATCGAGCACGTGGCCGCCTGGGCTCGCGAGCATCCGATCCTGATCGTGACCCTGGCACGGCCGGAGCTGCTCGAGCGGCGGTCGGGCTGGGGCTCCGGGGTGGCGAGCTTCTCGTCGCTCCACCTCGAGCGCCTCCCCGACGACGCGATCCGGCAGATGCTCGCCGGCCACGGCCCGGCCGTCCCGGCGCAGCTGATCCCCACCATCCTGGCGCGCGCCGGTGGGATCCCGCTGTACGCGGTGGAGGTCGCTCGCGCCCTCGCCGACCTCGCACCGGGTGACGGCGCGCCGGGCGTCGATGTGCCGGAATCCCTGCACGGCGTGATCGCCGCGCGCGTCGACGCCCTGCCCGGCGAAGAGCGCCGGCTGTTGCTTACCGCGGCGGTACTCGGGCGTCGTTTTCGGCCCGACGCGCTCCGCGCGGTCGCGTCGGGAGATCCCGAGACGGTCCGCCGGCACACCGATGCCCTCGTGCGCCGGGAGCTCCTCGCCGTCGATGAGGAGCTCGCCTCGCCGGGGCGCGGCGAGCTCGCCTTCGTGCAGGACCTGGTGCGCGAGGTCGCGTATGCCACCCTCTCGCGCGCCGAGCGCCGGTCGCTGCACCTTGCCGCGGCGCGCTGGCTCGAGACCCGTTCGGAGGACGAGGTGGCCGAGTCGCTGGCCCGTCACCTGCTGGAGGCGCACCGCCTGGCGCCGGAGCATCCCGACGCCAATCGGCTCGCCCGCCGCGCCGTCGCCGCACTCCGACGCGCGTCGCAGAACGCCATGCGCCTGCACCTGCCGGACCGCGCGCTCGACCACCTGGAGCACGCGCTGAAGCTGACCGACGTCGCCGAGCAGCGCGCCCTGGTGCTCGAGGAGGCGGCGGCCGCGGCCCGCGCCAGCGCGCGCCTCACACTGGCCGAGGAGCATCTGCGCGAGCTCGTGAGGCTCCACGCCGATGCCGGACGCAGCCGCGAGTCGGCCGCCGCCCGGGCGCGCCTGGCCAGCGTGCTCCTGATGGAGCAGCGCAACGAGACCGCCATCGCCGAGCTCGAGTCGGCGCTGCGCGCCGGCCGGCGGATCGAGACCTACGACGCGGGTGTCGAGCTGGCAGCGCAGCTGGCGCGCGCCCACATGCTGGTGGGCGAATACCGCGCGGCGCTGCGCTGGGCGGATCGGGCACTGGAGGCCGCGGAGCAACGGGGTCTGGAGGTCGTGGCCACCGACATCCTGATCACGCGCGGCACCACGCGCTTCTCGCTCGGCGACGAGGACGCCGGACTGGCCGACCTGCGCCTCGCCGTCGAGCGAGCCGAGGCAGCCGGCAACCTGACCACCGAGCTTCGGGCGCGCAACAACCTGGCCTGGCTCGTCGTGACCGATGACCCCCGCGCCAGCTTCGAGGCGGCGCGCGAGGCGGTCACGCTGGCGACCACCATGGGCGTCGGCGACATCGCGTCGCAGCTCGGCGAGGTCGCCACCGCCGTCGCGGTGGACACGGGCGATTGGGACTGGGCGCTCGACACCGCCGACGAGCTGGCACGTGGGCCTCTGCCCGAAGCGAACCGCGTCAACATCGCGGCATCGATCGCCATCATCCGGGCTCTGCGCGGGGATCCGGAGCCGATGGCCGAGCTCGACGCCATCGCACCGATCGCCATCGACGCCGACGCGCAGATCGTCGCGGGCGTGACCTTCGCCCGGGCGTGGTCCGCCTTCGTCGCCGGCGACCTGGAGGCAGCGCACCTGCTGGCTGCCGAGGCCGCCGCCTCGTGGCTCGGTCCGGAACGAGTCGACGCCTGGACGCTCGCCGGCCGGGCGGCACTGTGGCTGCGGGATCCGGCGGCGGCCAGCCTCGCACGCGGCGCGGTGGCATCCGCCAATGTGTCGGGCCGGGCGATCGATGCACGCCTCCAGACCCTGGACGCCGGGCTGTCCACGCTGCGCGGCGAACCGGCCGCACGCGACGCGTACCGCACCGCCGCCGAGTCCTGGCGCCAGCTCGATCTGCCGCTGCATCTGGCCCTCTCCGAGCTCGACGAGCACCTGCTCGCCGGGGATGGTGAGCCGCCGGAGGAGGTCCTGCGCATCCTCGAGGAGCTCAAGGCCGATGGCCTCGTGTTTCTCCTCAGCCTTCGGCGGCCAGGCTCGCGCGCACGACGGGCTCGATCGAATCGACCCAGCGTGCGTACTGCACCCCCGACGGATGCAGACCGTCCGGCGCGACGAGCCGCTCGTCCTCGCTCGCGAGCTCGCTGATCTCGAAGATCTGCGGCACGAACGGAATGGAGCGCTGCTCGCTCGCCTCGCGCAGGATGGCGTTCACGCGGACGATGGCGTCGCTCTGCTGCATCGGGTCGCCATAGTCACCGCCGCGCGGGGTCCTGGTGTAGTCGGGCGTGGCGACGCACAGGATGCGCGACGGCGGCAGGCGGCTGAGCAGCTCCTCCAGGATGATCGTCACGTTTCCGGCGTAGACCCGGTCCGGAACGCCGCGGACCACGTCGTTGACGCCAATCAGGACGCTGACGTACTCCGGTTGCAGCCGATCCAGCTGTGGCAGCTCCTGCGTGATGAGGTCGGTCGAGGTGTAGCCGTTGACGGCCAGGTTCGCGGCGAGCTCCAGCTCCGGCAGCCGTGCCACGAGCTGGCTCGGCCAGCTCTGATCAGGCGTCACCGAGGTGCCGATGGTGAAGGAGTCCCCGAGCGCCACGTACCGCACCGCCCCCTCCGTCAGATGTGGGATCGCTAGGCTACCTCGCATGCCACGTGCCGCTCCGAGGCGGGAATGTTTCTGACCGGGACGCTGCTCAATGTCGCGACAGTGCTGGTCGGTACCGCAGTCGGCGTGCTGCTCGGCAGCCACGTCCCCTCCCGCGTCAACGAGGCGCTCACCACCGGCCTCGGCTTCTTCACGCTCCTCCTGGCCATCAGCATGGGGCTCGGCGTCTTCACCAGTCCCGACGCCCGGGCCGGCGACGACCTTGCGGTGCTGGCCGCAGTCCTGGGCGGCGTCGCCATCGGCGAGCTCCTTCGCCTGGATGATGGCCTGGAGTGGATCGGAGGCTGGTTCCAGCGGCGACTCGCCACGAGCGATCGGCCGAGCAGGATCGCCGAGGGCTTCGTGACGGCCAGTCTCGTCTTCTGCGTCGGTCCCCTGACCATCCTCGGCTCGCTCGACAATGGCCTGACCGGCGACGTCCAGCTGCTGGCCATCAAGTCCCTGCTCGACGGTGTGGCCAGCATCGCCTTCGCCGCGGCGCTCGGCCCGGGCGTCGGCCTGGCGGCCATCACGGTCCTCGTGGTGCAGGGTGCCATCTCGGCCGGGGCGTTCCTGCTGCGCGAGGCGATGGACCCACCCACGATCCTGGCCATCACGTCGGCCGGCGGCGTCATCCTGCTCGGCGTGGCGCTGCGCCTCCTGCAGCTCAAGATGGTGCGAGTGGCGAGCTTCCTGCCCGCCCTGATCCTGGCGCCGCTGTTCGTCCGCGTGGCCGAGGCGGTGCGCCACCTGCTCGCCTGACGGCGGATCGGCGATCAGCCGATGCGGAACGCGGCCCTGACGTCGCCCGAGCGATCGCCGCGTGGATCGAGGATCGGCTGTGCGTCGTAGTCGACCAGCGGGCCGGCCAGTGGGTCACTCGCCATGCCGAGCTGGCGGAGGATGGCGACCGAGATCGCATCTCCAGCTCGCGGGCCCAGGCTGCCGTCCTCCACCTTGGCGGCGACGCCCATCGGACCATCGCCGAACGGGGCGTTGGCCGGCAATGCGCCCGGCGGGAAGCCCATGGCCAGGACGCCCTCGGCGCCACCCTTGCTGACCACTCGCTTCGGGAAGGCGCGCATGACGGCGGTGTCGATACGCCGTCGCTCGCCGGCGACGAGCTCGGGATGCTCCATCATCGCGTCGCGGATGCGGGTCAGCGCCGAGCGCAGCGGCGGATCGGCGACCGCCGACGGATCCGCCAGCCGCGCGAAGGCTGTCGCGAGGCCGCGCAGCGGCATGCCGAAGGTGACCACGCCGCAGCCATCGGTGGCCGTCGCGATGTCCTCGATCGGCACGTCAGACAGCGCCGAGACCGTCTCGAGCGCCAAGCGCTGCACCGGGTGGTCGGGGTGCCAGTACGTGTCGATGGGCCACCCCGACGCCTTGGCGAACAGCACCATGGCCGCATGCTTACCCGAGCAGTTGCCGCGCAGGACCGTCGGCCGCTCGCCGTCACGCACCAGCCGGATAGCCGTCTCGGAGTCGAACGGCGGGTGGACCTGGTTCTGGAGCACGGTGCTCGTGAGGCCCGCGCGGCGCAGGATCTCCTGGACCAGCCGCACGTGACGGTCCTCGCCGCTGTGGCTGGCGGCCATCACCGCCAGCGCGTCGGTCCCGAGGCCGTACTCGTCGAACCGGCCGGAGGCCACGAATGGCGCCAGCTGGAACGGCTTGGCGCTGGAGCGGGCATAGGCGAACTGGTCGGGGTCCCCGACCGATGCGATGGTCGAACCGTCTGGCGCGACCACCACCAGTGAGCCGCGATGCGTGGACTCGACGCGGTCGCCGCGGGTGATCTCGACCAGCACGGGCGGCGCGGCTGAGGCCGATCGACGGCTGCGCGTCACCTCACCGAGCGTGCTGGCGGGCGGCTACTCGCCGCCGCCGCCGCTCTGCCCGGCGGGCTGGCCCTCTCGCTGTGCGGCCTGCTCGCCGCCGCGCTCGCCCTTGCTGAAGATGCTCCCGCCGCCCTGCGCGTTGCCGCCACCACCCTGGGCATTCGCGGCCTGACGCTGTCCCGGCTGTGGAGCGGGAGCCGTTGGTCGGGCGCCGGGCTCGCGCGTCATGGTCACGCCGCCCTCCCAGTGCGCGCCTTCCTTGACGACCAGCACCTGGGTCTTGACGTTGCCCTTGACCCGGCCGGTGGAGCCGACCTCGAAGCGACCGCCACAGTCGACGTCGCCCTCGTAATCACCGTTCACGATGACGTTGTGGGCCTTGATCGCGCTGCGAACGCGCGCCTGCGGGCTGATGATCAGCGTGCCCTGGCACTCGATCTCGCCCTGCGCCTCGCCCTCGATCCGCAGGTCGCGGTCGCTGACGTACTTGCCGTTGAAGCGTGCGTGGGGGTCGATGACCGACTCGTTGCCGCGATCCGTCGTCCGGGGGAATTCGCTCGATGACTGTGCCACGTCGACCTCACTCGTCAGGCTATCCGGATACAGGTTCCCGACGACGTCCTCGCGCGAGAGGCTGTCCGGCTTGGTTTCTCGCTTTGATCCGAAGACCATGCTCTCCTAACCTCCTCAGGTACGGTCCGGCGACGGGCTGGGCACGGTCCGTAGCGCGATTGTTCGTGCAGGGACCGATAGCCTACCAGCATGCCGCCACTGGAGGTAGATCCGGCCGATCCCGCACGACGCGTACCAACGTGAGCATCGGCTCGCCCTATCGAGTGGCGACGCGTGTCCGCGACGACGCGGCGATCACCAGCGCAGCCACCGGCACCACGGCCAACGCGACCCGCAGCCCGGCGAGCTCGCCAAGCATCCCCACCAGCGAGGGGCCGACCAGGAATCCCGCGTAGCCGAGGGTCAGCACGTACGAGGCAGCCCGACCCGCGTGCGCACCGGCCCGATCGGCGGCCAGGCTGACGACCACCGGGACCACGAACGCCGCACCCAGCGCGGCCAGCGCCATGCCCGGAAGGGCCAGCAGGGGCACCGGGACGACAAGGGCCACGGCCATGCCCACGACGGTCATCGATCCGGCCACGAGCAGCGTCGTCGCCGCTCCGAGCGACCCGGCCACGCCGGCGCCGATGAGGCGCCCGACGAGCATCGCGGCGTGGAAAGCGCCCGGACCGAGCGCTCCGACGAATGCGCCCGCGCCGAGCACGTCGCGCAAGTAGATTGCCGACCACGTCTCCATCGACCCCTCCGCCAGGAATGCCAGGCCGGCGAGCGCCGCCAGCGGAAGCATCGCCAGCGCGATGGCTCGGGGAACCGACTCTCCCGTCGAGGTGTTCGACCAGCGCGAGCTCGCCGTCATGGCGACGGCGCCGAGCACGGCAATGGCGAGGAGCGGGTAGACGATCTGGAAGTCGACGCCGGCCCCGATGAGCGCGCCGCCGCCGACCGCGCCGATCACACCTCCTCCGCTGAACCCGGCGTGCAGGAGGGTCAAGCGCGACGACCGGCTCCACACTGCGTCGCCCATGGCCGCGCCGTTGATGGCAACGTCGAATCCGCCGCTCCCCGACGAGAACAGCATCACTCCGATCACGAGCAGCGGCACCGGTGGCAGGCTGCCGATGAGCACGAGTCCCACCGCCATGGCCAGCGCCGGGACGCCGATCCCCCACGCCACGCCGAACCGATCCACGAGCCGGCCGGTGAGCAGCATCGCTGGCAGGGCCACCGCAAAGCCGGCGGTCAGCATTGCGCCCAGCGGACCGCTGGTCAGGTCGTAGTGGCCGGCCAGATCGGGCAGCACGGCCTGCCAGGCGCCCCACAGCACCCCGAAGACCGCGAACGCGACGACGAGCGGCGAGGGGCGCATCGGTGCATTGTGCGCATCCGCGACGACCTAGAATCTGCGCCGATGCCCCTGCATGTCAGCCAGCACCCGCTGGTCGCCCACAAGCTGGCCATCCTGCGCGACAAGACCACGGAGCCGAAGAAGTTCCGCGAGCTGGTGCGCGAGCTGACCTGGCTCCTCGGGTATGAAGCCATGGCGGACCTGACCACCCGGCCGGTCCAGATCGAGACGCCGTTGGAGCCGATGACGGCGGCCAGCATGGAGCCGCGCGTCGGCCTGATCCCGATCCTCCGCGCCGGCCTCGGGATGGTCGACGCCATGCTCGAGCTGCTGCCGACCTCGGAGGTCTGGCACATCGGCCTCTACCGCGACGAGCGGACGCTCAAGCCGGTCGAGTACTACAACAAGCTGCCCGATGCGGCGACCGTTCAGGTCTGCCTGGTGCTGGATCCGATGCTGGCCACGGGCGGTTCCGCCGCCGCGACGATCGACATCCTCAAGGCGTGGGGCGCTGCGCGCGTCAAGCAGGTGTCGCTGATCGCCGCCCCCGAGGGCGTCCGTACCCTGGGGGATGCGCACCCCGATGTCGACGTCCACGTTGCCGCGCTCGACTCTCACCTCAACGAGCGTGGATATATCGTGCCCGGGCTCGGCGACGCCGGCGATCGCCAGTTCGGCACTTTCGCGGGCCCTGGCTCGGAGCCGGGCCACGGTCCGGACGACGAGACCGCCGAGGTCGTCCGCCGCCTGCAACGCGATCTCGAGCGCTGATCTCGCCGCGGAGCAGCAGCCAACGCGCACAAAGAAATGTCCCGAAGGAACCGCCTTCGGACCATTGATGCAATCGCTGGTGCCGTTGGCTGCCCCTTCGGGACGACCAGAGCATATGGGCCGCCGAGCGGGGCGCGCAATCCCCCTTCTCCACGACCTTGTGTGTCGTACGCCCGCTTATCCACACGTTATCCACAGTCGTGGACATCTTCCGGGCCGGAACGACAGAGGCCCGAGGGCGCTGATAGTCTGCGGCCGTGAGCCGGACCGTTCCCGCCTGTCCTCACTGCGCAGCCGCGGATGAGCAGCCACTGGTATGCGACCGCTGCGGCTGGCGCTGGTACGCCAATCCGAAGCCCGCCGCGGCCGTCCTGCTGGAGCGCCCGGCCCATGACGCGGGCGAGCCCGAGATCCTGCTGCTGAGGCGGGCCGTCGAGCCCGGCCGCGGCGCGTGGGACCTGCCGGCGGGGTATCTCGATCCGGGCGAGTCGTTCGAGATGGCCGCCCGTCGCGAAACGCTCGAGGAATCGGGCATCGAGGTCGAGCTGCTCGGCCTCGTCGGCGTCTACCATTCGCCGCCGGCCAATGCGGTGACGGCGGTGTTCCGCGCGAAGCCCACGCACACGGACGCGTCGGTCACGCTCGACTTCGAGTCCAGCGATCACGCCTGGGTCGCGCGTTCCGACGTCCCAGACTGGCTCCCGCGGCTGGCATTCGCGTCCATGTCGGCTGCGGTATCCGACTGGGCGTCCCGGGCCGAACGATGAGCGCGGTGCTGGAAGCGCGGGCCCTCACCCGTCGCTTCGGCGACGTCACCGCGCTCGATGACGTGAGCTTCGCCATCCCGGCCGGCCAGGTCGTTGGGCTGCTCGGCCACAACGGCGCGGGCAAGACGACGACCATCCGGCTCCTGAATGGCCTGCTTGCGCCGACTGAGGGCGACGTGCGAACGCTCGGGCTCGATCCGGGGACCAATGGCCCGTCGGTCCGCGCGCGAACGGGGGTGCTGACGGAGACGCCATCGCTCGACGACCGGATGACGGCGCGCGAGTCGATGACCTTCTGGGCCGACATGTGGAATGTCCCGCGGCCGAACGTCGAGCGACGGGTGACCGAGCTGCTCGATCGCTTCGAGCTTGCCGACCGCGCCGATGACCGCGTCGGCGGCTACAGCCGTGGCATGCGGCAGCGACTTGCCCTGGCACGGACGCTCGTCCATGACCCGCCGGTCCTGTTCCTGGATGAGCCGACGGCGGCGCTCGACCCGATCGCCGCACTCGGGGTCCGCGACCTGGTCCGCACCCTGGCTGCCGGCGAGCAGCGGACCGTGCTCATCTGCACGCACAACCTCGTCGAGGCGCAGGAGCTGTGCGATCGGGTCATCATCCTTCGTCGCGGTCGCGTCGTCGCCGATGGCTCTCCTTCGGAGGTCGTCCACGCGGCCGCGCTGCCGGTCGGCGTGGAGATCGAGGTGGACCCGGAGCACTCGGCGGCCGCGCTGTCCATCGCCAGCGAGATATCGGCGGATCGGGCGACGCTGGGCGCAGGCGGCGCCATCGCCATCGAAGGCATGGCGCGCGACGCGGTGCCGCAGCTGGTGCGCCGGCTCGTGGCCTCGGGCGCGGAGGTCTATCGGGTAAGTCCGCGGCAGGCCACCCTCGAGGACGCGTACGTCGCGCTCTACGGCAACGAGGACGCCGCATGAGTTGGCGCCAGATCTTCGCCATCGTCCGCCGCGACCTGCGCCTGGTCGCCCGCGCACGCGCCGTGGTGATGCCGCTCGTGATCGTGCCGCTCATCTTTTTCGTGGTCTTCCCGATCGGCGCGGTGCTCGCCATCCGGGCCGGCGGCGAGGCGCTCACCGAACTTCAGCCGCTGATCGCGATGCTGCCGGCCGAGATGGCCGCCAGCCTCGGGCCGCCGCCGCTCGAGCGGCAGCTCCTGGTCTATCTGCTCGAGTACCAGTTCGCCAGCTTCTTCCTGCTCGTGCCGCTCATGGTGTGCGCGGTCATCGCGGCGGACAGCTTCGCCGGCGAGAAGGAGCGAAAGACGCTGGAGGCGCTGCTGTACACCCCGACGAGCGACCGGGAGCTGTACCTGGCGAAGCTGCTCGGCCCGTGGCTGGCGGCCATCGGCGTGTCGCTCTTCAGCTACGTCGTCTACCTCGTCATCGCCAACGCGCTCGCCGCGGGCGACGTCGGACGGCCGGTGGCGATCACATCGCTCTGGATGCTGACTGTCTTCTGGCTCGGGCCGGCGGTCGGAGCCATGGCGATCTCGATCCTCGTCGTCGTGTCTGCCCGGGTGCGCGGGTTCCAGGAGGCCTACCAGCTGGGCGGCGCGATCGTGTTGCCGGTGGTGGCTCTCGTGGTCGGCCAGCTGGCGGGGGCGGTCGTGCTCGACGCTCGGCTGGCTGCGGTGCTCGGTCTGATCGTGTGGCTCGTGGCCGCGGCGATCCTGTACGTCGCCTCGCGCGGATTCCGGCGCGAGCGCCTGCTCCGCCAGGTCTGAACGCGGACGGGGGCCGATCGAGCGTGCTGCGCTACACTCGATCACGACCCTTCACCACAGGAGACCGATGGCCGACTCCACCGTTCGCGTTGCTGTGACCGGCGCTGCCGGACAAATCGGGTACGCGCTCCTCTTCCGCATCGCGTCGGGCCAGGCGTTCGGGCCCGATACCAAGGTACGGCTCCAGCTGCTCGAGCTGCCCGCCGCGCTGCCCGCGCTCGAGGGCGTGCGCATGGAGCTCGACGACTGCGCGTTCCCGCTCCTGGAGGGCGTCACCTGCACCTCGGACACGGACGAGGCCTTCGTCGACGCCAACTGGGCGCTCCTGGTCGGTGCGGTGCCGCGCAAGGAGGGGATGGAGCGCAAGGATCTCCTGAGCATCAACGGCGGCATCTTCACCGGACAGGGAGAGTCGATCGCGCGCAACGCGGCGAGCGACTGTCGCGTGCTGGTGGTCGGCAACCCCTGCAACACCAACGCGCTCATCGGCTCGACCGCCGCGGCGCGCAATGGCATGGCGAAGGACCGATGGTTCGCCATGACCATGCTCGACGAGAACCGCGGCCGCTCGCAGCTCGCCGGCCGAGCGGGCGTTCCGGTCGACGAGGTGCGTGACCTGGCCATCTGGGGCAACCACTCCTCGACCCAGTTTCCCGATGCCTGGCACGCGACCATCAGCGGCCGGCCCGCGCCCGAGGTGATCGACGACGAGGACTGGCTGCGCGGGGAGTTCATCGGCAGCGTGCAGCAGCGTGGGGCGGCCATCATCAAGGCCCGCGGCCAGAGCTCGGCGGCCAGTGCGGCGAACGCGGTCATCGAGACCGTCCGCAACGTCAGCCGGCCGACCGGCCAGATCTTCTCGTCGGCCATCCCGGCGCCTGCCGACGGCGGCTACGGGGTTCCCGAGGGCCTCGTCTTCGGCTACCCGCTGCGTGCCACCGCGCCGGGCACCGTCGAGATCGTCCAGGGCATCGAGCATGGCGACTTCGCGCGGTCGCGGATCGAGGCGACCGCCGCCGAGCTCCTGGAGGAGCGATCCGCCGTCGAGGTGCTGCTGGCGTGACGGCCGACTCGCCCGCGCGATCGGACGCCGCCGATCTCCGTATCGGCGACCGCCAGCTCGAGCTGCCGCTTGTCCACGGCACCGAGGGCGACGACGCGCTCGACATCAGCAAGCTGCGCTCGGAGACCGGTCTGATCACCCTGGATCCCGGCTACGGCAACACCGGCGCAGCCACCAGCGCCATCACCTTCCTGGACGGCGAGAACGGCGTCCTGCGCTACCGCGGCTATCCCATCGAGCAGCTGGCAGAGCGTTCGACCTTCCTGGAGGTCGCGTACCTGCTCATCTGGGGTGAGCTGCCGACCCGCGAGCAGCTGGACGGCTTCGTCACCGAGGTGACGCACCACACCCTCATCCGCGAGGAGATGCGCCACTTCTTCGACTCGTTCCCGGCCGACGCACACCCCATGGCGGTCCTCGCCTCCGGCGTGGTGGGCATGAGCAACTTCTACCCTGACAGCCAGAACATCTTCGACCCGGACGCGGTCGAGATCACGATCAACCGGCTGATCGCCAAGCTGCCGACGCTGGCAGCGTGGTCGTTCAAGAAGGCAATCGGTCAGCCGTACGTCTACCCCCGCAACGACCTGGGCTATTCCGCCAACCTGCTGCACATGATGTTCGCGGTGCCCAGCGAGCGCTACGAGGTCGATTCGCGCATCGCCGAGGCGCTCGACCTGCTGCTCATCCTGCACGCCGATCACGAGCAGAACGCATCGACCTCCACCGTGCGGCTCGTCGGCAGCACCCACGCCAACCTGTACGCCTCCATCAGCGCCGGCATCAGCGCACTGTGGGGGCCGCTGCACGGTGGCGCCAATGAGGCCGTCATCAACACCCTCGAGCGGATCGTGGCGGACGGCGGCGACGTGCAGCGCTGGGTCGACAAGGCGAAGGATCCCAATGACACCTTCCGGCTCGCCGGCTTCGGCCACCGGGTCTACAAGAACTTCGATCCGCGCGCCACGATCATCAAGGCGGCCGCCGAGCGGGTGCTGGCCGCCACCGGCGCGGATGACGCGCTCTTCGACGTGGCGCAGCGCCTCGAGGAAGTCGCCCTGAACGACGACTACTTCGTGAGCCGCAAGCTCTATCCGAACGTCGATTTCTATTCCGGCTTGATCTACCGCGCCATCGGCTTCCCGAAGAACATGTTCACCAACTGCTTCGCCATCGGCCGGCTGCCAGGCTGGATCGCGCAGTGGAAGGAGATGATCGAGTCCAAGGAGACGAAGATCGGACGGCCACGGCAGGTCTACATCGGCCCCGCGACCCGGGAGTACACACCGATCGAGCAGCGCTGAGTGAGCCGGCGCTGATGCGGCTCACGGTCCTCGGACGCTCCCCCGCCTCGCCCAACCCGGGCGAGGCGTGCGCCGGCTACCTGGTCGAAGCCGGCGGCTCGCGCGTGCTGGTCGACATCGGCCCCGGCGTGGTCGCGCAGCTGGTGCGCCGCCACCACCCCGATGAGCTCGACGCCGTCGTGATCAGCCACATGCACGCCGACCACATGCTCGACCTCGTCACGCTCCGCTACGTGTATCCCTGGCGGGCGCGACCGAAGGACCAGCGACTGCGCGTCATCGCCCCACCGGGATCCGCGGACCAGCTGCTCGAGCTTGCCCGCGGCGTCGGCAGCGCTCGGCACTTCGAGGATTGCTTCCGCATCTCGGAGCACGACGGCTCGAGCGCCTTCACCGCCGGCGCGCTCTCGCTGACGCCGGTTCGCACACAGCACTACATCCCGTGCTGGGGCTTCCGGATCGAGGCGGATGGCCGCCGCCTGGCCTATACCGCCGACACCGCGCCGTGCGGCGGCCTGGAGGACCTCGCCGACGGACCGGACCTGCTGCTCAGCGAGGCGACGCTGCGCTCCCTCGACGAGGACGCCAAGCCACCGGAGCCGCGCGGGCATCTGCTCCCGGCCGAGGCAGGCGCCGCGGCGCGCGACGGACGTGCCAGCCGCCTCGTCTTGACCCACCTCCCGGTCAACGGTGACGGATCCTGGGCGACCGCGCTGGCCGCCGAGGCCTTCGGAGCCGATGTGGCCATCGCAGAGCCTTCCGCGACCTACGACATCTGAAGGGGGACCGCGCCGTCACCACGCGTGCGGCCGGTCGGGCGCCCGTCCCAGATCAGTCGACCACCGGTGAGCCGGAACGGGTCGAGCCTGAGCCGCTTGCTGGCGACGTCCTAAAACGTACTCCCGCAGGCTTCCCAACCAAACGTTCGTTTGGTAAGGTTTGATCCGATGACGACGCCGATTCCCGCCCGCCCACGAGAGGCGGAGCTCCTCGCCGCGGCGACGCGGCTCTTCCGCCAGCGTGGCTACCACGCAACGAGCATGCAGGACCTGGGCGAGGCGCTCGGCATGAACCGCGGCAGCCTGTACCACTACATCAATGGCAAGGACGAGCTGCTGTGGGCCATCCTCAATCGCGCGCTCGACGTCCTTGAGGTCCGGGTCCTCCCCATCCTCGAGGCCGATGCGCCCGCCGTCGAGCGCCTCACCGATGCCATTCGCGAGCACCTGCGCGTCGCGGCGGATCACGCCGACGAGCTGTCGCTGATCCAGATCGAGCTCCGCGCGCTCGACCGCGACCGCCAGCGGGACATCATCGCCCGCCGCAACGCGTACGAGAACCGCTGGCGCGCGACGATCGAGGCGGGCATCGGCGATGGCAGCCTGCGGCAGTTCGATGTGCGCCTGGCGGGCATCGGCATCCTGAGTGCCTGCAACTGGTTCACGCAGTGGTACCGGCCGGACGGCCGCCTCGGCGTCGACGAGATCGCGGACGCCTTCGCCGAGCTCTTCCTGGGCGGGTTGCGAGCATGACGCCGCGGATCGGATCGACCGTGGTGGTCGGTGCCGGGACCATGGGCGCGCAGATCGCCGCCCTATTGGCCGGCGCAGGCGTTCGGGTTCGGCTCTTCGACGTGACGGCCGACGTCGCGCTGGGCGGCCTGGATCGTGTGGCGAAGCTCAAGCCGGCGCCGTTCTACACGCCGGCTCACCTGTCTCGGATCCGCGTCGGCGGCCTCGATCAGGACGGCGCTCTCGAGTCGGCCGTCGCCGATGCCGAGTGGGTGCTCGAGGCGATCGTCGAGCAGCTGGAGCCCAAGCGAGCACTGTTCGAACGCATCGACGCCGCACTCAGCGACCGCACCCGCTACGTCACGACCAACACCAGCGGGCTGTCCATCGGCGCACTTGCCGACGGGCGCCCCTCTGCCTTCCGACGACGGTTCTTCGGGACCCACTTCTTCAACCCGCCGCGCTACACGCGCCTGCTGGAGCTCATCCCGCTGGCCGACACCGATCCGTCGGCGGTCCAGGCACTTTCGGACTTCGCGTCAGTGCACCTCGGCAAGGGCACCGTGGTCGCGCGAGACACGCCGGCGTTCATCGCCAACCGCCTCGGCGTGCACGGGCTGATGGTCGCCCTTCGACTTGCGCAGGAGCTGGGCCTCGGTCCGGATGAGGTCGACGAGCTGACGGGCCCCCTCATCGGCCGGCCGAAGAGCGCCACCTTCCGGACGCTCGACCTGGTCGGGATCGACGTTGCCGCCGCGGTCGCGGATCACTGCCACGCCGACCTGGTCGACGACCCGGAGCGCGAGACGTTCGTGGTGGCGCCGGTGATGCGGGCGCTGCTGGAGAAGGGCGCTCTCGGCGAGAAGACCGGCGCCGGCTTCTATCGCAAGGACGGCGGTGAGATCCTCGCGCTCGACCTCACAAGCGGCGACTACCGGCCGCGGCGCACGATCGCCTCGTCCGCGGTCAGCCTGGCGCGCAACGAGACCGATCTCGCCAAGCGCCTGCGGATGCTCATCGGCGCCGACGACATTGCCGGCGAGTTCCTGCGACGCGCGCTGGCGTCCAACCTCGGCTATGCGGCGCGCATCGGTCCCGAGATCGCCGATGGCGTGGCCGACGTCGATGCGGCCATGCGCCTGGGCTTCGGCTGGGAGCTCGGGCCGTTCCAGATCATCGCTGCCCTTGGAGACGCGGCCGCGCAGCTGCTTCCGGAGACCGAGCTGCCGCCGCGGCTGTACGACAACGGGTCCGCCTGGCGGTTCGATACGGGCACACTGGCAGCCGTCACCAGGCCGGCCGGCTCCATCGACCTCGCCCGATTGCGCACGCCCGCGCTGCCGTCGAACTCGGCAGCCAGTGTGATCGAGCTCGAGAGCAACATCCTGGGCCTCGAGCTGCACGGCAAGCTCAACATCCTCGGCCTCGACACGATCTCGATGATCGAGAAGGCGGTGGCGCTGGCCGGGGAGCGCCATGACGGCCTCGTCATCGGCACCGCGTCGCCCGACTTCAGCGCCGGGGCCAACCTGGCCCTGATGCTGATCGAGGCCGAGGAAGGCGAGTGGGACGAGCTCGATCGCGTCGTCCGCCGCTTCCAGGGAGCCACCCAGGCCATTCGCCACTCGCCCGTCCCGGTGGTCGTGGCGCCGCGCGGTCGCACGCTGGGCGGTGGCGCCGAGCTCGTCCTCGCCGCGGCTCGGGCCCAGCCGCTGGCAGAGACGTACATCGGCCTGGTGGAGCTGGGCGTCGGGCTGATCCCGGCTGGAGGCGGCTCGACGGCGATGGCGAGACGCGTGGCCGAGCGGCTTCCCGCCGGCGCGCGCGACGACCTCTTCCCGCTCTACAGCCACGTCTTCATGGCGATCGCCACCGCGACTGTGGCGACGAGCGCCTGGGAGGCACGCGAGTACCTGTTCCTGTCGGAGGCGGATGCGATCACGGCGAACCCGGACCGCCAGTGGACCGATGCGGCGCGCACGGCCCGCGCGCTCGCCGATGGCGGCTACCGACCGCCGGGAGACGTCCGCTTCCCGGTGCTGGGTCGCCGCGGGATCGCCGCGGCGGAGTCGCTCTCCTACAACCAGCTGGTCGGCCGTCACATCAGCGAGCACGACCGGCGCCTGGTACTCGAGCTGGCGACCGTGATGAGCGGCGGAGACGTCGCCGAGGGCACCTTGGTGAGTGAGCAGCACCTGCTCGACCTCGAGCGCGAGGCGTTCCTGCGCATGCTCGGCGAGAAGCTCACCCGCGACCGAATCCGCCACACCCTCAAGACCGGCAAGCCCCTGCGGAACTGATGGAGGAGAGCACCGATGCAGATGCGTGACGCCGTCATCGTCTCGGCCGCCCGCACGGCGGTCGGCAAGGCGCCGCGCGGCAGCCTGCGAGAGACGCCGCCCTCGGAGCTGGCCATGACGGCGGTGCGCGCCGCGCTAGAGCGCGCCACCGGACTCGACCCGGGCGAGGTGGAGGACCTCGTCCTCGGCTGCGCCATGCCCGAGGGCGCCCAGGGCCTCAACATGGCGCGCCAGGTGGGCCTCGGGGCAGGGCTGCCGGACAGCGCATCGGCCATGACCATCAACCGCTTCTGCGCCTCCGGCCTGCAGGCGCTGGCGCTCGCCACGCAGGCCGTCCAGACCGGCGTCCACGACGTCGTCGTCGCCGGCGGCATGGAGTCGATGAGCTACGTGCCGATGGTCGGGCACCGCTTCGCGCCCGATCCGACGCTGGCCGACGCGCGGCCGCAGGTCTATCTCTCCATGGGGCTCACCGCCGAGAACGTCGCGGAGCGCTTCGACGTGACGCGTGACGACCAGGACGCATGGGGCCTGCGCTCGCACCTGCGAGCGTCGGCGGCCCAGCGAGAGGGCCGCTTCAGCGACGAGGTCGTGCCGGTTCGCGCCAACCTGACCGACGTCGACGCTGATGGGCGTCCGTCCACCCGCGAGGTGGCGTTCGATGCCGACGAGGGCATCCGCCACGACGCCGATGCCGCCCAGATGGCGAAGCTCAAGCCCGTGTTCGCCGCCGGCGGGAGCGTCACCGCCGGCAACTCGTCCCAGATGAGCGACGGCGCGGCCGCCATGGTCGTGATGACCGGCGAGCGCGCCGCCGCCCTGGGACTGAGTCCGCTCGGCCGCCTGGTGAGCTTCGCCACCGCCGGCGTGGACCCGGCGATCATGGGGATCGGCCCCGTCGACGCCGTTCCGAAGGCCCTTGCCAAGGCGGGGCTCACGCTCGACGACATTGCGCTGACCGAGCTGAACGAGGCGTTCGCCGCCCAGGTCGTGGCGGTGGTCCGGCAGCTCGGCCTGAACGAGGACACGACGAACGTGAACGGCGGGGCGATCGCGCTCGGCCATCCACTCGGCGCCACCGGCGCCAAGCTCACGACCCAGATCCTGTCCGAGCTGGCGCGCCGCGACGCGAAGTACGGGCTGGTGACGATGTGCGTCGGTGGTGGGCAGGGCGCGGCCGGCGTCATCGAATGGCTGGGCGGACGGCAGCCTGCGCGGTCCGCATCGGTCCGGGAGGAGCTGGCGGCATGACAGTCGAGACGCGGGAGCAGGCGGCGCCGGGCGGCAGCTTCATGACCGGGCCGGTCGAGGCGGGATCGGTCTTTACCCCCGAGCAGCTCTCCGACGAACATCGCGCCATCCGTGAGGCCGTGACCGCCTTCGTCGACAGGCAGGTCGCTCCCCGCCGCGAGCAGGTCGAGGGCAAGGACTACGCGACGCACCGGGCGCTCCTCGAGAGACTCGGAACCGATGGCTTCCTCGGCATCGACGTCCCCGCGCAGTACGGTGGCGCCGGCCTGGACCGCATCAGCAGCCTGGTCGTCAACGAGGCGATCTCGACCGCTGGCTCCTTCGCGGTCACGTACGCGGCCCACACCGGGATCGGCACCCTGCCGGTGGTCTTCTTCGGCACCGATGCGCAGAAGCAGCGCTACCTGCCCGGTCTCGCCGATGGCACCCGCGTCGGCGCCTACTGCCTGACCGAGCCGGCCGCCGGTTCCGACGCGATGAGCATCCGCACCCGGGCCTCCAGGCTCCCCGACGGGCGCTGGCAGCTGGACGGGACGAAGCAGTTCATCACCAACGCGGGCTTCGCCGACCTGTTCACGGTCTACGCCAAGATCGATGGCGAGCAGTTCAGCGCCTTCCTGGTGGAGCGCGACACGCCGGGCCTGAGCATCGGTCCCGAGGAGGAGAAGATGGGCCTCCACGGGGCGTCGACGTGCCCGATCACGCTCGACGGCGTGGTGGTGCCCGAGGATGCGCTGCTCGGCGAGCCGGGCAAGGGGCACCGGATCGCGTTCAATGTGCTCAACGTCGGTCGCTTCAAGCTCGGGGCCGCCACGCTCGGAGGCATGCGGCCGGCGCTCGCGCTCGCGACGCGGTACGCCGGCGAGCGGACTGCCTTCGGCCGCAAGCTGGCCGACTTCCCGCTCATCGGAGCCAAGCTGGCAACCATCGCGGCGCGCACGTACGCGGTCGAGTCGAGCGTCTACCGCATCGGCGGCCTGCTGGAGGGCAGCCTTGCGGCGGCCGAGGACGCGAGCAGCCCGGATGCCATTCGCGCAGCCCTCGAGGAGTACGCCGTCGAGTGCTCGATCGCCAAGGTGCTGGCCAGCGAGGAGCTCGGCTACGTGGTCGACGAGCTGGTTCAGATCCACGGCGGCTATGGGTACATCGAGGAATACCCGGCCGCGGGCTATTACCGCGATGCGCGCATCCATCGGATCTGGGAGGGCACGAACGAGATCAACCGCCTGCTCATCCCGGGCACGCTGCTCAAGCGCGCCATGACCGGGCGCCTCGACCTGCTCGGTCCCGCGCAGCGCGCCACCGACGCGCTCATGGGCGGCGACCTGCCCGAGTTCGACGGCCCGTTCGCGGTCGAGCAATCGGCCGTCGCGAACGCCCGGACCGCGACCCTGCTGTTGGCCGGAGCCGCGGTTCAGCGCTACGGCACGTCGCTCGAGAACGAGCAGGAGATTTTGGCCGGACTGGCCGACCTCGCGATCGACCTGTTCGCCATGGAGTCGTCGCTCGAGCGGGCCCTGCCCGCCTCCAGCGCTCCGTCGGCATCGGTCCATGCCGACCTGGCTCGGCTGGTGGTCGCCGAGCGCTCGGCGGCCGTGGAGACGCGCGCCAAGGCGCTCGGGGCAAGCCTGGCGGAGGGAGACGAGGCCCGGACGCTGGTGGCCGGCCTCCGCCGCCTGCTGCGCGGCGAGCCCACCGATCGAATTGCCATAGGACGCCGGGTCGCGGCGTCCGTCATCAACCGCGGCGGGTATCCCGCCTGACGCCGTAGGGAGGTGCAGACGCCATGACGACGCTCGAACGACCGGCCCAGCCGGCGCAGGCCGCGGATCGGCCATGGCTTACCAGCTACGAGGCCGGCGTGCCTGCCGAGATCGAGATCCCCGACATCCCGGTTGACGCAATCCTTCGCCAGACGGCCGGCAGGCACCCGGAGCGCACCGCGACGATCTTCTTCGGCAAGAAGACATCGTTCGCGCAGCTCGACCGTGCCGCGGATCGCTTCGCGCACGCGCTCCGCAGCATGGGCGTCGAGAAGGGCGACCGGGTGAGCCTGCACCTGCCCACCAGTCCCGCCTTCGTGATCGCGTTCATGGGCGCCATGCGGGCCGGCGCCATCGCGGTGCCGATGAACCCCCTGTACGTCGAGCGCGAGCTGGCCGAGCTGTTCCGCCTCGCCCGCCCAAAGGTCTCGGTCACGGTTGACCTGCTCGTGCCGCGACTTGATCGCGTCGCGGAAGCCGCCGACGGCGTTCCGGGTCGTTACATCGTGACCGGCATCCAGGACTCGCTGCCGGTCCCGATCCGCTGGCTGTACCCGCTCAAGGCCAGGCGCGAGGGTCGGTGGAATCCGGCGCCACACACGGATCGCACGCCGAACCTGTTCAAGCTCCTTGCCGATGCACCGGCCAGTGCGTTCGGCTCACTGGCCTCACCCGACGACACCGCCGTCCTGCAGCCGACCGGTGGCACGACCGGCACCCCCAAGTTCGCGATGCTCACGCACCGAAACCTCGTCGCCAACGCGATCCAGGTTGCGTCGTGGTTCCCCGGGATGCTCGACGGCGACGGTGCGGGCGTCCTGTGCCCGCTGCCGCTCTTCCACATCTACGGCCTCACCGTCGACATGAACTTCGCGATGCTCATCGGCGGCACGCTGATCCTCATCCCGCGCTTCGACCCGGAGATGGTGCTCAAGGCGACGAAGCATCGTCCGCGGCTCTTCCCCGGCGCGCCGATCATGTACCAGACGCTTGCCCACCATCCCGACGTCGGCAAGTACGACCTGTCGAGCATCGAGGCCTGCATCAGCGGGGCGGCGCCGCTCGCGCCCGAGGTCCAGCGTGACTTCGAGGCGGTCTCCGGCGGTCGTGTCGTCGAGGGCTACGGCCTGACCGAGGCGTCTCCGGTCACGCACTGCAACCCGGTGCACGGTGAGCGCCGCACCGGAACGATCGGCCTGCCCTTCCCGTCCACCGATGCGCGCGTCGTCGATCCGGAGACCGCGGAAGCGGCGCCAATCGGTGAGGTGGGGGAGCTGATCGTGCGCGGGCCGCAGGTCATGGCCGGCTACTGGGAGCGGCCCGACGAAACAGCCGCGGTCCTCAACGACGGCTGGCTGCGCACCGGCGACATGGCCACCATGAGCGAGGACGGGTTCTTCACCATCGTCGATCGGGCCAAGGACCTCATCATCGTCGGAGGCATCAACGTCTATCCGCGCGAGGTCGAGGAGGTGCTTCTGACGCATGCCGCCGTCGAGGAGGCGTGCGTCATCGGCTCGCCAGAGGAGCGACACGGCGAGGTGCCGTACGCATTCGTGGTCCTCAAGCCGGGAGCGACGGTGAGCGAGCAGGAGCTGATCGAGCACTGCCGCGCAAACCTGTCGCGCTACAAGGTGCCGGCCACGGTCGAGATTCGCGACGAGCTGCCAAAGACCATGATCGGCAAGGCGCTGCGCAAGGATCTGCGCGCCGAGCTCGAGGCTCGGAGCAAGGCTTAGGGCTCGTCCAGCCGAGCCCGCGCGATCCAGCGGTCGGCGCCCCAGGTGGCGACTGCCCAGACCTGGCTCAGGACCAGGGCCATAGCGACCATGACGCCGGCGGCGACGAGCGTGCCTCCGACCGGCATCGCGCCGCCCATGATCAGCGCCGCGCCCAGGATCATCAGCGCGATGACGACGACCATGACCAGCGCGATCTTCGCCGCGGTCAGCATGAACCAGCCGAGCGTGTGCCCCTGAGCGCGGCCGGCCAGCCACAGGACGCACGGCCCGGCAGCACCGGCCAGCGCGGTGTAGATCCCAAAGCCTCCGAACAAGGCGTCGAGGCCGAGCCGCTGGCCACTGACCATCCAGACGAAGATCCACGCCGCCAGCAGGGTCGACAGTGCGCCGATGCCGATCAGCCACACCAACAGGAGCGTCGCCGTCCCACCGGACAGCCGCTCGATGAGCTCGCCCTCCTCGGTCTCGACGACCTCCGTCGGACCGTCCTCGCGCGGCTTCTCGTCCGTCACGAGCCCGCGCTTCGGAAGGCCGCCTCGAGATCCGACTGGAGGTCGCCAGCGTTTTCGATGCCGACCGACAGCCTCACCAGTGAGGGCGACACGGCCAGGGCGGACTCGGCGACGGATGCGTGGGTCATCGGTGCTGGCAGCTCGATCAGCGACTCGACCGCACCGAGCGATTCGGCCAGCGTGAACAGGCGGGTGGCGGCCGCGAATCGCCGTGCCGCCTCCTCCCCACCGCTCATCTCAAAGCTGAGCATGGCGCCGGGCAGGCGCATCTGCCGCTCGACCAGCTCGGCGGCCGGATGGTCCGGTAGACCGGGGTAATGCACCGCGGCGACGCCGGGTCGCTCGCTGAGCCACAGGGCCAGGACAAGCGCGTTGGCGCATGCCCGCTCCATGCGAACCGCGAGCGTGCGGAGGCCTCGCATGACCAGGAAGCAGTCGAAGGGACTCGGCACCGCGCCGGCGGCGTTCTGGTGGAAGCGCAGCCGCTCGGCCAGCTCGTCGGAGCGTGTGACCACCAGCCCGCCGATGACGTCGGAGTGGCCGCCCAGGTATTTCGTGGCCGAATGCAGGACCAGGTCGGCGCCGAGCTCCAACGGCCGTTGCAGGTACGGCGTGGCGAATGTGTTGTCGACCACCGTGATCGCGCCCGCCACGGCCGCCAGGCGGGCCACGGCGCTGATGTCGATGACCTTCAGAAGCGGGTTGGACGGAGTCTCGATCCACACCATGCGTGGGGGCTTCGCGCTCGACAAGGTGGTCGCGACGGCGTCCAGGTCGCGGAGGTCGATCGTATCGGTCTCGATCCCGTAACGGCGCCAGACCTTGTCAGCCAGGCGCCAGGTGCCGCCGTAGACGTCATCGCTCATGAGCAGCCGGTCGCCCGGCTCGAGCAGGTACAGGATGTTCTGGGTGGCCGCCAGTCCTGACGCGTAGGCGAGACCGTGAGCACCGTTCTCCAGGACGCAGATGGCCTCCTCCAACGCCTTTCGCGTCGGGTTTCCGGAGCGTCCGTACTCGAAGCCGCCGCGCAGGCCGCCGACGCCGTCCTGCTTGAAGGTGGTGCTCATCTGGATCGGCGGCACCACCGCGCCGGTCTCCGGATCGGGCGCGGCGCCAGCGTGAACGGCCAGGGTCTCGAATCGGTCGGTCATCGGCGGCCATTCTGCCACCGATGGCCGCGGAGGGCCTCAGATCGCGGCTTCGCTCCCCTCGTCCAGGCGTCCAGGACGAACCGTGGTGCCGATCAGCGCGTGCGCGGGAACCCGAGGTCGACCGAGGACGTTCCCGGGTCAGGCCAGCGGGCCGTGACCACCTTGGCGCGGGTGTAGAACTGGATGCCCTCCGGCCCGTACATGTGCAGGTCACCGAACAGCGACGCCTTCCAACCGCCGAAGCTGTAGTAGGCGACCGGCACCGGGATCGGCACGTTGATGCCGACCATGCCGACCTCCACGTCGAACTGATACTGCCGCGCCGCACCGCCGTCGCGGGTGTAGATCGCGGTCCCGTTGCCGTACTGGTTGTCGTTGACGATCTTCAGCGCCGATGGGTAGTCCGGGACGCGGACGATCTCGAGGACGGGCCCGAAGATCTCGTTGCGGTAGCACTCCATCTCCGGTGTGACGTTGTCGAGCAGCGAGACGCCCAGGAAGAAGCCGCCGTCCTTGTCGTACAGGACGTGCTCACGGCCATCGACGCGCAGCGTCGCGCCCTGGTGCTTGCCGCTGTCCAGGTACGAGGCGACCTTGTCGCGGTGCTCCTTGGTGATGAGCGGCCCCATCTCGGAGCCTTCCTGGTGACCGGGACCGACCTTGATCTTCGGCAGTCGCTCCTCGATCGCCTGAACCAGCGGATCGGCGACGTCGCCGACGGCGACGACCACCGAGATCGCCATGCAGCGCTCGCCGGCGGAGCCGTAGGCGGCGGAGACGGCGGCATCGGCGGCCATGGCGATATCGGCGTCCGGCAGGACGACCATGTGGTTCTTGGCACCACCCAGGGCCTGCACCCGCTTGCCGGCCTTCGTGCCGGTCTCGTAGATGTACCTCGCGATCGGCGTCGAACCCACGAACGAGACGGCGGCGATGTCGGGATGCTCGAGGATGCGGTCGACCGCGACCTTGTCACCATGGACGACGTTGAAGACGCCGTCCGGCAGCCCGGCTTCCTTCCACAGCTCGGCCAGGTAGACCGATGCGGACGGGTCCTTCTCGCTGGGCTTGAGGATGAAGGTGTTGCCGCAGGCGATGGCGTTGGCGAACATCCACATCGGCACCATGGCCGGGAAATTGAACGGCGTGATGCCCGCCACCACGCCCAGCGGCTGACGGATCTGGTAGACGTCGATCCCGGTCGACACCTGCTCGCTGAAGCCGCCCTTGAGCAGGTGAGGGATGCCGGTCGCGAACTCGATGTTCTCCAGGCCTCGCGCGACCTCGCCCAGCGCATCGGTCCTGACCTTGCCGTGCTCGCGCGTCAGGAACGCCGCGATCTCCTCGCGATGCTGGTCGACCAGGTTCCGCATCCGGAACAGGATCTCGGTCCGTCGACTGATGCTCGTCGCACGCCAACCGGGAAGGGCTGCCTGCGCGGCGGCAACTGCCGCGTCGACCTCCTCGACGGATGCGAAGTCGACCTCTCGGGCCGTCTCGCCCGTGGCGGGGTTAAAGACGGGGCCCTTGCGGCCGCTCGTGCCCGCCACTCGGGCACCGTTGATCCAGTGATTGACCCGCTCCAGCTCGGTCGCGTCGCGCTCCCCGGCGACCGGCGGCTCTGCGACGTGCGTCATGACGCTCCTTCGTGTGCGCGCTCGGTGTATCTCGTACGGCCTCAACCATACTCCGCGCGCCCCAACCCGTCAGAACGGAGGTCTCCCTGGCGCGGCGGACCGAGCGCTTGTCCCGGACGCGTATCGTGACGGCGTGGAACCGATGACGAGAACCTGCGACATGTGCGGCGATCCCATCGACGCGGACCACGCCTGGATGCAGGCCGACGACGGCGCCGCGGCGCATTCCGGCTGTGTGTACTCGAACACGGACGTCGAGCAGCGCGACCGATGGATGCCAT
Organism: Chloroflexota bacterium; assembly: GCA_025937535.1. Classification (GTDB taxonomy): domain Bacteria; phylum Chloroflexota; class Limnocylindria; order QHBO01; family QHBO01; genus JACDBZ01. The sequence goes on from JAICRD010000001.1 coordinate 42,462, forward strand.
CGGACACGGAGGCCGAAGCCTAGGTCAGCCGCGCGGGACCTCGTCGCCAGTCAGGACCACCGCCGGCGACGTCTCCCGCCAGTCGTAGGCCGCCACCTCCTCGTCCACGCCAAGCAGACTGTTCTCACGCAGCCACGCATCGTCGTAGAGCTTGCCGACGTAGTTGCGACCGGAGTCCGGCAGCAGCACCACGAACAGGGCATCGGGATCGTCGACCTCGCGGGCATGCTGTAGCGCGGCCCACAGCGCCGTCCCCGCCGACTCCCCCATCAGGATGCCCTCGCGCGCCGTCGCAACGCGCGCCATCAGCATCGAGTCGCGGTCGCTGACGCGGATCACCACGTCGCAGATCGAGGTGTCGTAGGTTGTCGGCCAGAAGTCCTCGCCGATGCCCTCGGTCAAATATGGGTGCGGCGCGGCACCGGAATACACCGAGCCGTCCGGATCGGCCCCAACGACGACGACGGACGAGTTGCGCTCCTTGAGGTAGCGGCCGACGCCCGACACGGTCCCACCGGTGCCGAGCGCGACCACCAGGTGGGTGATGCGCCCCTCGGTCGCCTCCCAGATCTCGGGGCCGGTCGTCTCGTAATGGGCCTGTGGGTTGGCCGGGTTCGAGTACTGGTCCGGCTTCCAGGCGCCCGGAATGTCGCGCGCCAGCCGATCGGAGACGCGGTAGTAGGAACGCTCGTCATCGGGGTCGACGTCGGTGGGGCAGACGACGACCTCGGCGCCATACGCCCGCAGCAGCGCCCGCTTCTCCTCCGACTGCTTGTCCGCCATCACGAAGATGCACCGATAGCCTCGCGCGGCGGCCGCCTGCGCGAGCCCGACGCCGGTATTGCCGGACGTGGGCTCCACGATCGTTCCGCCCGCCTTGAGCAGACCCGCGCGCTCGGCAGCCTCGATCATCGGCACCGCGATCCGGTCCTTCACGGACCCGCCGGGGTTCATGTGCTCCAGCTTGGCCACGATGCGCGGCCGGACGTCGGCAGCCAGCCGATCAAGGGCGACGAGCGGCGTCCTGCCAACCGCGGCGGTCACATCGGGCAGGATGCCCGGCCGTTCAGCCAGCGGAGGCCTCGACGTGCGGCTGCGAACCCAATCCGGTCGAGAGCTCGGGATCGGGCCGAAGCATCGGCGAGCCCCAGCCTCGGCGATGACGGTAGATCAGCCAGCCGCCCGCCAGGATGAAGCCGATGATCCCGACCCACATCGCGGTCGGCACACCGATGATCGTCCAGTTATTGACTCGATACGTCTCGAGCAGGGTTCGCACGGCGCCGTACCACATGATGTAGATCAGGGCCGCGTCCCCGGCGAAGAGGCGAGGCGCGAAGCGCCGGATGACGTACAGCAGGACCGCCATGCCGATGAGGTTCAGGACCATCTCGTAGGCGAACATCGGAACGAACTGGGTCGTCTCCACCGGGTAGGTCGCCGCATCCCAGGGAGTCCCGGCCCGGTGCGCCGCGTCGATCGGGATGCCGAATGGCAGGCACGGAGGAAATCCGTTGCCGCACTCGCTGATCGGCGGTCCGTACAGCTCCTGGTTGACGAAGTTGCCCAGGCGACCGATCACCTGGCCCAGCAGCAGGGCGGGCGCGAAGATGTCCAGCCAGCGGGCGGTGTTCAGGCCCTTCGACCGCGTGTAGAGGAAGATCCCGAGCGCCCCGCCGGCGACCGCCCCCGGAATGCCGATGCCACCGTTCCAGACCTGCGGGATCAGGATCGGATTCTCGCGGTAGAAGTCCCACATGTGGATCACGTGGTACACGCGCGCGCCGATGACGGCCAGGATGATGACGAGCAGGAGCATCGACCAGCCGTCGTCGGGGTCCTCGCCGAGCCACGCCGCCACCCGGGAGCCGACGAGCGCGGCGACGAGCACCGCGGTGGCGATGATGATCCCGTACCAGTGCAGCTGGATCGGGCCGATCTCGAGAGCGATGGGGTCGATCACCGGCCGATTCTAGCGCCGATCCCACGGATCGGCCGATGACGGCAAAGGCGCTAGGGCATGTCCTCAGGCTCGGGGAAACGGTCGAGGCGTCGCAGAACCGGGAAGACGCGAGTCCAGGTCGCGGCGACCGCGAGCGTCGCCGCTCCGCCGACGACAACGGCCGGGACGATCCCCCACCACGACGCGGTGATGCCCGACTCGAACTCACCGAGCTCGTTGGATGCGCCGATGAACACCGAGTTGACCGCGCTCACGCGACCCCGGATCGCATCGGGCGTCTCGAGCTGCACGAGCAGGTGGCGGATGTACACGCTGACCATGTCGCCGGCGCCCATCACGACCAGCGCCGCCACGCTCAGTGGGAAGCTGGTCGACACGCCGAAGAGCATGGTGGCGATCCCGAACACGATGACGCCGCCGAACATCCATCTGCCCACGTTGCGCCGGATGGGGCGCACAGCCACGACTGCCGCGAGGACGCCGGCACCGACCGCCGGAGCGGCCCGCATGATGCCCAGGCCGACCGGTCCAACATCGAGGATCTCACCGGCATAAATGGGCAGCAGCGCCTCCGCCCCGCCGAACAGGACCGCGAAAAGGTCGAGCGAGATCGAGCCAAGCACGATCGGACGGCTGCGCACGAAGTTGACGCCCGTGAGCAATGCCGCCCACGACACCGGTTCGGTCGAGGCTTCGGTGCGACCACCTCCGCGCAGCCCTGCGACCAGCACCACCGCGGCCACCAGCAGCACGAGCGAGAGCCCGAACGCCACCTGCTCTCCGAACAGGACCAGCGCGCCGCCGATCGCCGGCCCCGCGATGGTGGCGACCTGACCGAGCGACGAGTTGACGGCAACGGCACGAGGAAACAGCGCGATCGGGGCCAGGTTCGGCAGGAGCGCCTGGCCGACGGGGTGATTGAAGGCGCGCGCGGTGCCGAACAGCACCATCACGGCGAAGACGGGCCCGGTATCGATGTTTCCGGACAGCGCGAGACCGAACAGCGCCGCGGCGCAGGCCGCCAGCAGCACGTACGTCACGAGCTGGATGCGGCGCCGATCGTATCGGTCGGCGACATGTCCGGCCGGCAGGATGAGCAGCACGAAGGGCAGGAACTGCGATAGCGCCACCAGGCCCAGGTCGAAGGGGTCGCCCGTGGCCCGGAAGACCTGCCAGCCGACGGCGACGGTCTGGACCTGGGTGGCGATGGACGCGATGAAGCGAGCCGTCAGGTAGCGACGCAGGTCGGGATGGCGCAGGACGATGAGCCGGCCAGCCGCCGGATCGGTCGACATGAGCGCTCAGGGTACGCGGCCGATAGGGACCGGTAAGCGGCCGGTAAGCGGCCGGTAAGCGGCCGGTAAGCGGCAGGGTGGTATCACAGTGTTCAAGAGTCTTGAACACTCGCGGCACGGCGCTGCCCTCGAGGCGCCAGAAGGCTGGAGCAAGCCGCCCGCATTCGGGCCGCAGTGCCGGTGACCCATGGTGCTCGCCAACGCGCGGCCGTAGGCTGCGCACCACACCACGACGAGGCCACGGCATGCTCGAATCGGCGGCACCTGAGACGGCTGCGGACGACCGCGACGAGTTCGGCCGGCCGAAGGCCGAGCTGTCGACCGGGCGGCTCCTGGCGGTCACCGCCTACTGGCTGGCCATCACGACCCTGATGGGAGCGCTCACCTTCAGCGTCATCCCGCGCCTGGTGGAGTCGGTGCTCGGGAACTCGAACCACCCGCTGGCTGGACTCGCCGTCGGCGCCATCACCACGGCCGGGGTGCTCATCGCCATCGTCGTGCAGCCGACCATGGGAGCCATCAGCGACCGAACCCAGCATCGGCTCGGGCGGCGCAAGCCGTTCATCGTGGCCGGCACGCTGATGGACCTCGTGTTCCTGGCGTTCCTTGCGTGGGCCTTCTGGAACGAGCTGTACTGGCCGTTCCTCATCGCGGTCGCGTGCCTCCAGTTCAGCAGCAACTTCGCGCAGGGCCCCTACCAGGGCTACGTCCCGGACCTCGTGCCCTCGCACCAGGTCGGGCTCGCATCCGGCCTCCTGGGCGGCGCCAACATCGCCGGCAACCTGCTCGGGCCGGGCCTGGCGATCCTGTTCATCACCGTCCTGCCGGGCGTCCTCGGCTTCCCGGAAATCACGCTCGGGCTGTTCGTGACCATCGGTCTCATCGAGGTGGTGACCATGCTCATCACCGTCATCTGGGTCCCCGACCGACCGGCACCGCCCAACGAGATGGGCCTCCTCGAGCGCGCAAAGTCGGCTTGGGGCACGGACATCCTCGACGAGAAGGACTTCGTGTGGGTCATGGTCAGCCGCCTGCTCGTGCTGACCGGCCTCGTGACGCTCCAGGCGTTCGCGGTCTTCTACCTGGAGAACGCTCATCGCATGGGGCCGGACGAGGCGCAGGGCGCCAGCTTCCCGGTGCTCGTCCTGATGCTTGCCGCGGCGCTCATCAGCTCCGTGCCGGGCGGGCGGATCTCGAACCGAATCGGCCGCAAGCCGGTCCTGTATGTCGCCATCGGCTTCGGCGCCGTGGGCGGACTGATGCTGGCGTTCGCGCCCGCCTATTGGATGGTGCTCGCGGCGGCGGTGCCCATCGGGCTCTGCACCGGCGTCTTCCTCGGCGTCGACTGGGCGTTGATGACGGACATCATTCCCAAGGCGGCATCGGGCCGATACATGGGCATCAGCAACATCGCCGTCGCCAGCGCAGGGCCGATCGGCTCGACCATCGGCGGACTGATCACCTTCGCGGTGGCCCTCTTCATCGCCGATCGGACGGTGGCCGCCGAGCTGGGCTTCCGCGCGCTGTTCGTCGTCATGGCCCTCGAGCTCGGGCTCGGGGCGCTGGCGCTGCGCCGCGTTCGTGAACCGGTCCGTGCCGGAGCCCCCGCGCGCACGGACGAACAACGGGCGGTGGCGGCGTGAACGCCGTCACCGATCGCGTCCGCCGCACGGGACCGCGCGAGCTGAGCGTGTCCGTGACGCCGCGCTACCGGCTCATGCGCTGGCTCGTTCGCGCGCTGGTCCGGCCACTGTTCGACGTCCGCGTCAGCGGGCTCGAGAACTGGCCCGCGGGACCGTTTCAGCTCGTCGCCAACCACCACAACGGCTGGGACCCTCTGCTCGTGATCGCGGTCACGCCGATGGAGCCGCGCATCACCTGGTTCGGGCCGCGCGAGGCCGACTTCAGCCGCGGCTTCAAGAACAGGATCATGGCCTTCTTCGGCGGCATGATCCCGTACGACCCCGCCGGGACCACCATGACGTCGGCGGTTCGGGCGGTCCGGCGAGTCTTCGACGCCGATGGCGTGCTCGGCATCTTCGCCGAGGGGCGCATCGGCTTCGACGAGACCTCCCTGTTGCCGTTCGAGGAGGGTGCGACCGCGTTCGCCGCCGCATCCGCGGTCCCAGTCGTTCCATGCGCGATCGTCGGCAGCACGGACCTCTGGCTCCGCAAGCGCGTCGACATCCGGTTCGGTGCGCCGATCGAGGCGGGTGCGACCCGCGGCCGCGAGGCGAGAGCTGCGCTCGAGCGCGCGGTGCGCGAGGGGATCCTCGAGCTGCTTCCGCGCCAGCAGCCCACCCTTCCGCGCTGGCGACCATTGGCGTTCGTGAGCGACCTGCTCAACGGCGCCGATGACGTCGCGCGCCGGCGGGACGTGCGCTGACGAGGCGTCGCCGCGGGTAGCATCTGGACATGCTTCCGGTCATCTGGGCGATCTTCGCCGTGCTTGCCGTGGGCGGCTTCCTCATGATCGCGGCCTACTGGCTGGACGTGCAGGACCGAGCCGACCTCAGCGTCCGCGGCCGCATCGCCTGGTCGGCGGCGGCGTTCGTCTTCCCGCTTGCCATTCCGGTCTACGCGTTCGCGGGAGGCGCCGGATGGCCGCCATTCCTGCGGGCGGCGAGCATCGTGCCGCTGCTGGCGGTCGCGCTCTTCCTTGGCTTCGTGTTCGGCGCCTTCAGCTGATCCGGCGCGGCGGCTCCGAGCGGAACGCGAACCAGGACGCGCCGAGGATGAGCGCGACCGCGCCAAGCACGCCGAGCGCGGTCCATGGGATCTGCATCGGCGCATCGGGCACGGCACCCTCCGCGCCTGGCGCTGACATCGGCAACGGCGGCGCCTCGTCCGGCGCGAGCATGAGGTTGCCGGCGCACAGGCTCGTGGTGTGCACCGCGCCATCCCAGGAGGCGAACACCAGCCACCGCTCGCCGATGCCGAAGCTCATGCCGCACGACGCGCCATCGCCGCCGCCGAGCAGCTCGACCTGCGCGCCGACCTCGCCCTTGGCAACGCCGTCGACCTTGAAGGTGTAGATCACCTGGCCGAGCGGCCCGGGCATCGGCGCCGTGGCCGCGACCGCGCGGAGCGGACCATCCTCGCGGCCGACCGGGCGCTGGTCGACGACCGTTCCGGCGAACACCGCCTGCGCATTCGCGGCCGCCTCCTCGACGGTCGTCTGTGCGCACGAGCAGGCGGCGACCTGGTCGATGGGCAGCGCGGCGAGAGCGAAGGCGGCGGCCAGCGCCAGCAGGAGCCTCATTGGCGCCGGAGACGCTCGAGCGTGGCCATCGGTTGCATCGGCCCAACCAGCCTATCATCGACGTATGACGAGCCAGACCGATACCGTCCGCATGACCGATGCGGCCCTCGACTACCTGCGCGAGCACCAGGACCAGCATCTTGCCCAGCTCGACGCCTTCCTGTCGATCCCGAGCGTCAGCGCGGATCCGGAGCGTGTCGCGGACGTGCGCCGCACGGCGGAGTGGATCGTCGACGAGCTCAGCCGACTCGGCATCGAGCGCGCCACGTTGCACGAGACCTCGCACCACCCCATCGTCACCGGCGAGTGGTTGAAGGCCGGCGACGGTGCCCCGACCGTGCTCGTCTATTGCCACTACGACGTCCAGCCGGCCGATCCGCTCGAGGAGTGGATCCGTCCCCCGTTCGAGCCACGCCACGAGAACGACCGCGTCTACGCGCGCGGAGCCGGGGACGACAAGGGCCAGCTGTTCATGCATCTCAAGGCGGTCGAGGCCTGGATGAAGACTGCCGGCCGCCTGCCCGTCAACCTGCGCTTCTTCTTCGAGGGCGACGAGGAGGTCGGCTCCGAGCCGATCGAGCAGTTCATCTCCGATCACGCCGAGCTGCTCCAGGCCGATGTCTGCGTCGTCAGCGACGGCGACACCTTCGACGACGAGGGCACCCCCGCCATCGGCCACGGCCTGCGTGGCATCGCGTACTGGGAGGTGAAGGTCCATGGCCCGCGCCAGGACGTGCACTCCGGTCAGTACGGCGGAGGCGTCGACAACCCGGCCAACGTCCTGGTCCGCATGCTCGCCTCGCTCACCGATGCCGACGGCCGCTTCACCGTTCCCGGCTTCTACGACGACGTCCGCGAGCTCACCGACGACGAGCGCGCCGCCTACGCCTCCCTCCCCTTCGACGAGCGCGCCTGGGCCGACGAGACCGGCGTCGCGCAGCCGATGCAGGGCGAGGCGGGCTACACGCTCCGCGAACGCCTCTCCGCTCGACCCACGTTCGACGTCAACGGGCTCTGGGGCGGCTATTCCGGCGAGGGCTCGAAGACGATCATCCCCGCCTGGGCCGCGGCCAAGATCTCGACCCGCCTCGTTCCCGACCAGGATCACCGCAAGATCGAACGGCAGGTGGTCGATCACCTGAAGGCCATCGCCCCACCGACCGTTCGCGTCGAGGTCAAGGTCATCCACGGCGGGGCGCCGGCATTGACGCCGCTCGACCATCCCGGCGTCGCCGCTGCGGCCCGGGCGCTCGAGGCTGGTTTCGGGACCGCGCCCCTGTTCCAGCGGTCGGGTGGATCGGTCCCGGTCGTCGCGGCGCTCGATGCCCACCTCGGCATCAAGACCCTGATGGTCGGCTTCGCCAATCCCACCGGCAACTTCCACGCCCCCAACGAGTGGATGAGCCTGCGCAACATCCGCGACGGCATGGCCTCGCTCGTCCATCTCTGGGCGGAGCTCGGGGCGATGGGCGCGGACGAGCTGCGCGGCTGACGGCCACCGGAGTCTTCGTGCCCGAACGCCCCGCACCAGCCGCCGATCCCGACGATCCCTGGCTGCCGCTCGGCGCTGCCTCGCGCCTGGTGGGCGTCGGTCCGGACACGCTCAGGCGGTGGGCTGACACCGGCAAGGTGCAGAGCTATCACACCCCCGGCGGCCATCGGCGCTTCCTGCGCTCCAGCCTCGAGGCGATGATCAACGCGCCGCGCCGGCAGCGATACGGCATGGACCGCCTGCCCGACTCGCGACAGACGATGGCCGGCGAGCTGCATCGGCGAATGCAGCGGACGGGCTACGCCAGCCAGCCGTGGCAGGCGCGACTGTCGGCGGAGCAGCGCGACGAGTTCCGCCGATGGGGACAGCGCACCTTCCAGCTGGTGATCGAGTACGTCGCCGCCTCGAAGAAGGCCGAGCGCCAGCTCCTGCTGGAGGAGGCCGAGAAGATGGGCGCGCTGTACGGAGGCGAGGCCTCGCGCGCCGGGCTGTCGCTGGCCGAGACGGTCGAGGCATTCCTGTTCTTCCGCTCGCCGGTCCTGGACGCGATCGTGGGCCATCTGCGACGGCGCTCCGCGGACGTGGCCGAGGTCACAGCCGCCTTCCATGAGGCCAACGCGGCGATCGACCAGGTGCTGACCGCCCTGGTCAGCTCACACCGGGGCCGAGACTAGCCAGTCAGGAGACGAGGTAGAGCTGCGTCGAGGTGGTGTTGAGGCGCTCGCCACCGGACTCGGTGCAGACCACGATGTCCTCGATGCGCGCGCCCCACGTGTCACGGATATAGATGCCAGGCTCGACGCTGAAGGCGTTGCCGGCAACCAGCGGTTCGGCGTTGGACGAGACGATGTACGGCTCCTCGTGGGTTTCCATGCCGATGCCGTGGCCGGTCCGGTGCAGGAATGCGTCGCCGTAGCCGGCATCGGTGATGATGTCGCGCGCCACGCGGTCGATCTGCGCCGCCGGGACGCCCGGGCGGACGGCGTCGCACGCGGCCGATTGGGCGTGGCGCAGCACCTCGTAGAGCGCGGCGAAGTCGGGCGGTGGCTCGCCGACGAACGCCGTGCGTGACGTGTCGCTGCCGTAGCCGGCGCGGAAGCCGCCGATGTCGAGCACGATCGCATCACCGGCCTCGATCTCCCGATCGCCGGCCGCATGATGCGGGCTCGCCGCGTTCGGCCCGGATGCGACGATGGCGAAGCCCGCCTCGTCGTGGCCGGCCTCGAGCAGCAGCTCACGGACCCGTGTGCTCACGTCGCGCTCGGTGCGCCCGGAGAGGCGCTCGCCGGTGATGGCCAGCATCGCCTGGTCCGCCGCGGCGGCCGCCGCGCGAAGGCGATCGACCTCATCGACGTCCTTGACCCGCCGAAGCGAGCTGAGGATCGGTCCAGCCGCCACCAGTTGGGCCGGGTCGAGCGCGGCCTGCAGGGCCAGGGCGAAGCGCGCCCACATCTGATCCTGCACGGCCACCCGGCCGGCCGATCCAACCAGGGTCTGGACGGTGCGGATGGGGTCCTCGGTTTCCGCCCACGGCACGATCTCGAGCTCATCGGCGAGGTCGCCGAGCTCGTGGCGGGCGAGCGGCTCCTCCAGTCGCGGCAGGACCAGCGTCGCGTTGCCATCCGCGGGGACGACCAGGCAGGTCAGGCGCTCCATGGCCGGCGCCGCGTAGCCCAGCAGATAGGCGTAGTCCTTCGACGGCGTGACGAGCATCACGTCCACGCCGGTCTCGCGCGCCTGCGCGGCGGCGCGCTGCAGCCGCTCGCGGTGGCGCGTTGCAACGGAGCCACCTACGTCAAACGCCGGAGTCGTCATGGACGAAGGCTACACCGATTGCCCATTGCCGCCGACGCGTGCTGAGCCGATAGTGAGGATCGCCGCTATGCAAGACTGTCATACGGCGTCTTACGAACGAGAGAGGCTGAAAGTGCGCAGTCGCAGACCGCGCGCGCTCGCCCGTGGGGGGGCGCTCGTGATTTCGCTGGTCGTGGGTGGGACGGTATTGGTGCCCGGCGGGACGGCGCGTGCCGCGGAGCCGCCAGCTGCGGCTGCGGCACGCCATCTGGCCGAGACGCGCGGCGGATCGCCGAACGACTTCGAGCTGCTCTACGAACGCGACGCCGCGGTCGAGCACTCCGATGCGACGCTCTGGGCCGGGAAGTTCCTGGATCGGACGACCGGTGAGATCGTCGCCGTCGACAGCGATCCTGCGGCCGGCGTCACGGCCGGCCCGGGCCTGCGCGAGGAGCGCTCGGCGGCAGCCGCCAAGGATCTCCCCGCGCTGGAGCGGAAGGCGGATGCCGCACTCCAGGCAGCCGTCGCCGGCGGCAAGCCCGACTCGCTGCGCGTGGCCGTCTGGCTGGATGCCGATCCGGCCGCGGCGGAGGCCGCGGTGCGCGACGCACATCCGGAGATCACCTGGGTCGCCGGCCGGCCAATGGCCGAATCGATCGAGCAGGTCCGCGCCCTGCGCGCCGAGCTGTGGGAGGCGCGGCGGGCGACCTACGAGGCAGCCGCCAACGCGTTCCGTCCGGCGGTGGAGGCCGCCGGCGGCGGCATCGGCTACGCCAGCACCTCCGCCCCGCTCGTGTTCCTGGACGTGCCCGCCCCGGCGGTGGCGGGGCTCGCCGCGCGCGCCGACGTCCTGAGCCTGGGCCTCGAGGAGCAATGGGAGGCGCAGATGTCCTCCGCCGGCCCGGCGATCGGCGCCGATTGGACGGGCGACGGCGGCGACCAGGGCAGCGGCGTCCGCGTCGGCATCGTGGAGTACCACAACGTTTCGAACTCGGGCGACCTGGCGGGCAAGGTCGCCGCCAGCTATTCGACCAGCGGAACGACCGTCGTCGGCGGGCATCCCACCTGGGTCGCGGGTGCGATCGCCAGCCAGAACGGGACGTACGGCGGCGTCGCTCCCGGCGCGGTCATCGTCTCGGCCGGGACCGGTGGCTACACGCCGAGCCTGGCCTACGACCGGGCCATCATCGCCGCCGCGGACTGGGCCGTTGCACCGGGCGGCGGGAACGCCGACATCCTCAACGCCAGCATCGGCCAGGACACCGCGCAGGGCGCGGAGGAGGCGCGTCGCTACTTCGACTCGATCGGCTGGGAGGGCAACCGCCTCGTCGTCGCCTCGTCCGGAAACTTCACCACCTTCGGGAACTGGAACGTCGTCTCGCCGGGCACCGGATACAACGTGCTGACCGTCGGCGGCATCGACGACCGCAACTCCGCCGGCACCGCCGACGACATCCTGTGGTATCGGCCCGGCGTCAACGGCGCGAACTACGTCGACCTGGGCGGTACGGCATGGAACCCTCACGGCGACTACAACAAGCCGAACCTCTCCGCTCCCGCGGTGAGCGTGCGAACCGCCAACGGCATCTCGGGCGATGGCACCAGCGTGGCCAGCCCGATCGTCGCCGGCCTGGCGGCGCAGCTGCTGGCTCGTGCACCGTCGCTGGCGGTGTGGCCGGAAGGGACGCGCGCCATCCTCATGGCCGGAGCACTTCGCCGCACGCCGCTGCCCGGCGGCGGCGCGAACAACGATCACGAGGGCGTCGGAACGGCGTCGGCGGTGTGGTCGAACCGGATCCTGGTCAACGGCAACGGTCCATGGGGCGGCTACCGCATCGGCGCCGCGCATCCCGGCGAGTCGATCGTGCAGGAGGTCCCGGTCGTGGCCGGCCAGCAGGTTCGGGTCGCCCTCGCCTGGAGCAGCCATACCTCGGGCAGCACGAACCTGGGGAAGGCGGACGTGCTCACCGCCGATCTCGACCTGCGCGTGACCATGCCGAGCGGCGCACCGGGCCTCTCGATCAGCTACGACAACCCGTACGAGGTGGTCGACATCTCGGCGGCAGCCACGGGAGTGATGCGGATCGAGATCCTTCAGCCGCGCTTCAACGCTGCCGAGGAGCCGTTCGGGCTGGCGTGGGCCATGACGAGCCCGTTCTCGGATGCCGCCGGATCGCCGTTCTATGACGACATCCTGTGGATCGCGCAGCGCGCCATCACCATCGGCTGCGGAAGCGGGATGTTCTGCCCCACGGACGCCGTGACTCGTGCGCAGATGGCCTCGTTCCTCGTCCGCGCGCTCGGCCTGCCGGGTGCGGGCACCGACTACTTCGACGACGACGCGGGCCTGCACCAGGCCGACATCAACGCCCTGGCGGCGGCAGGCATCACGCTCGGCTGCGGGTGGCGCGTCTACTGCCCGGACCGGGCGGTCACGCGCGAGGAGATGGCCTCGTTCCTGGTGCGGGCTCTCAGGCTCCCGGCGTCCGGGACCGACTTCTTCACCGATGACTCGGCCTCGCCGCACCAGGCCGACATCAACGCGCTCGCCGCGAGCGGGATCACGCGCGGATGTGGTCCGTCCACCTACTGCCCGGGCAGTGCCGTGAGCCGTGAGCAGATGGCGGCCTTCCTGCACCGCGCGCTCACGCGCTGATCCGGATCGCGACCTCCGATACCGCGCCGTCCTTCACGATCCAGCCGCGGAGCGCGTCCGCGGCATCGCCCCCTGGGTCGGCCAGCGTGGCGATCAGGTGAACGGCCTCGTATCGGGCCTCGCGCACATCCGTCGGCGACGGAACGGCTGCCGATCGCGGGTGCGAATGGAAGACGGCCAGGAGCGCTTCGCCGGCCGACTCGATGGTGAAGACGATCCGGACGAGGTCCTCCGGATGAATGTCGTATCGCAGCGGGCTGGCGTGCCGGTTGCGAGCCGGATGGAAGCTGACCGCTCGCCTGGTGGACGGGTCACCGCCCACCAGGCCGCATGCCTCGTTCGGCAGCTCGGCTCGAGCATGCTCGAGCATGCGCGCGGCGAGATCCACCGGGAGCACGAGGCTCGCGACCGGTGCCGCGGGCGTCACGCCGAGGCGGGCGCGATGGCCGGATGCCTCCAGGGAGCCGCGGCCGACCCGCAGGTCACGCACGCCGGGTCGCGCGGGATGGCGATCTCGTCAAATCGGGCCCCGAGCGCGTCGTAGATGAGCATCCGGCCGACCAGCGGCTCGCCCACGCCAAGCAGGAGCTTCAGCGCCTCAGCGGCCTGGATGGTGCCGACGATGCCGGGCAGCACGCCCAGCACGCCCGCAACGTCGCAGTCGAGCACGAGATCGTCGGGCGGCCGGACCGGGTGGAGGCATCGGTAGCAGGGCCCCTCGAACGGGACGAGCGTCGTGACCTGGCCATCCCATCGGTATACCGATCCGTGCACCACCGGCGTGCCGGTGGCGACGGCAGCATCGTTGAGCAGGTAGCGGGTGTCGAGGTTGTCGGTGCCGTCGACCACGAGGTCGTAGCCGGCGATGAAATCGGCGACGTTGGCGGCGCTCAGGCGCGCGTCGTGCTCGACCACGTTCGTCTCGGGGTTGAGCGCACGCACCGCCACCGCTGCCGAGGCGACCTTGCGCATTCCGAGCCGTTCCGCGGCGTGCACGACCTGCCGCTGGAGGTTCGACTCGTCGACCACGTCGTCGTCGACGATGCCGAGGGTGCCCACGCCGGACGCCGCAAGGTACAGGGCCACGGGCGAGCCGAGCCCTCCCGCACCCACGACCAGCACGCGGGCCTCGAGCAGCTGCCGCTGACCCTCCGGGCCGACCTCGGGCAGGACGAGCTGACGGGCGTATCGACGCCGTTGGGCGTCCGTCAACGAGGTCGTCGGCTCCACCCAGGCCCCACCCTGCTCACGCCAGCCGTCGATCGAGCCGTCAAGGTTGGCGACGTTCGTGTAGCCGAGGTCGACCAGCCACCCGGCAGCGCGCGCCGAGCGAGCACCGGCACTGCAATGCAGCAGCAGTGGAGCGTCGCGATCGGGGGCCACCCGGTTGATGCGCTCGACGACGTCGCCGAGCGGCAGCAGCGTCGCATCGGCGATGTGACCGGCATCCCATTCGACCGGCTCGCGCACGTCGATGACCCGACAGCCGGCCCGCGCGAGCGCGACCGCCTCGGCCGCACCGACGTTGCGAACGCTCACGGCGCCGAGCCGCCGGCGTTCCCGCCGGCCAGGACGTCCGCCTCCTCGGGCCAGCCGACCGCCGCTCCTCGCACCGCACCCTGGAGGACCTTGTACACGAGCAGCGCGCACTTCAGCCGGGCCGGGCCGATCGGCACGCCGAGGTTGGCGACGACCTCGGCCGGATCGAGCTCTCGAAGCTCGCCCAGCGTCAGCCCGCGCAGGTCATCGGTCAGGATCGAGGCCGATGCCTGGCTGATGGCGCATCCCCGTCCATCGAAGGCGATGTCGGCGACGCGCTCCCTGGCCTCATCAAGGCGCAGGGTCATGCTCATCTCATCGCCGCAGGTCGGGTTGGAATCGGCGAAGTGCAGGTCGTGCGGCTCGAGCACGCCTCGGTTGTGAGGTTCTCGATAGTGCTCGAGGATGAAGTCGCGGTACAGGTTGTCGCCGGTCATGCGGTGCCGAAGACCTGCTGTGTCGTGCGAATGCCGTCGACGAGGCGCTCGACATCATCGAGGTCGTTGTAGACGTAGAAGCTGGCGCGCGTGGTGGCCGGCAGGTCGTAGCGCAGCATGACCGGCTGAGCGCAGTGGTGGCCGGCCCGAACGGCGATTCCCTCGCTGTCGAGGATGGTGGCCACGTCGTGCGGATGGATGCCATCCACCACGAAGCCGATGACGCCCGCATGCTCGTCCGGAGAGGCCGGGCCAAGAAGGCGGACGCCGGGCATGTCCTCGAGCGACGCCCAGGCACGCTCGAACAGGAAGCGCTCGTGGGCGCGGACGCGGTCCATGCCAATGCTCTGGAGGTAGTCGATGGCCGCGGCGAGTCCCATCGCCTCGGCGATGGCAGGGGTGCCGGCCTCGAACTTCCACGGCACCTCGTTCCACTCGGCACCCTCCAGCGTGACGCGCGTGATCATGCTGCCGCCGGTCAGGAAGGGTGGCATCGCATCGAGCAGCTCCCGGCGGCCCCACAGCGCGCCGATGCCCGACGGTCCCAGCATCTTGTGCCCCGATAGCGCCGCGAAGTCGACGCCGAGCGCGGTCACGTCGACGGGCATGTGGGGCACGCTCTGGGCGGCGTCCAGGACCACCAGGGCGCCGGCCTCGTGCGCCATGCGCGTGATCTCAGCCACCGGGTTGATGGTCCCGAGCGAGTTGCTGACGTGCGCGAGGGCCAACAGCTTCGGGCCGCGCGCCAGGCGCGCGCGCAGGTCGTGGAGATCCAGGCGGCCGTCATCGGTGATGGCGACGTACTCCAGCCCGGCGCCGGTTCCGCGCGCGACCTGCTGCCAGGGCACGAGATTGGCGTGGTGCTCCATCTCGGTCGAGAGGACGAGGTCGCCCGGGCCGAGGTTCGCGCCACCCCAGCTCGCCGCCACCAGGTTGAGCGCCTCGGTCGCGTTGCGGACGAAGACGACCTCGCGCGGGCTGGATGCGCCGATGAAACGGGCGACGGCGGTGCGCGCAGCCTCGTAGCGCGAGTCGGCGTCGACGCTCAGCTCGTAGATGCCGCGATGGACGTTGGCGTAGTGATGGCCGTACGCATCGGCCAGGGCTTCGATGACGGCCCGTGGCTTCTGCGACGACGCCGCGGAGTCGAGATAGGCCAGCGGGCGGCCGGACGCCGTCGGACGCTCGAAGACCGGGAAGTCGGCCCGCAGCGCGGCCCCGTCCAGGAGCGGGGCGCCGACCTGCCCGACGGCCATCGAAGGCTCAGTGCGGGGCGACGGGCTCCGGGGCCGAGGCCTCGTCGCCCACGCCGTCCGGCAGGCCGACCTGCTCGCGGACCCATTCGTAGCCGTTGGCCTCGAGCTGGTGGCTGAGCTCCTCGCCGCCCGACATGACCAGGCGACCGTCGAGCAGCACGTGCACGAACTGGGGCTTCACGTAGTTCAGCATGCGCTGGTAGTGGGTGATCAGCAGCACCCCCATCTCGGGCGAGAGGGTGGCGTTGATGCCCTCGGCGACGTTGCGCAGCGCGTCGATGTCGAGGCCCGAGTCGGTCTCGTCAAGGATCGCCATGGACGGGCCGAGGACGGCCATCTGGAGCATCTCGAGGCGCTTCTTCTCGCCCCCGGAGAAGCCCTCGTTGACGTAGCGCGTGGCGAACGCCGGGTCCATGTGCAGCAGGGCCATCTTCTCGTCCATCAGCTTGCGGAACTTGGCGAGCGGGATGCCGGTGTATCGGACCGACGTCTCGCCGGTCTCGTCGGCCGGCTTGGGATGATGGACGGCGTTGTAGATGTTGCGCAGGAAGCTGGCGACCGTCACGCCCGGGATGGCGCTCGGGTACTGGAACGCCAGGAAGAGGCCCATCCGTGCCCGCTTGTCGGGGGACATGCCGAGCGCCGTGGGGCCGTCGAGCAGGCTCTGGCCGCGCCAGGTGATGGTGCCGGCATCGACGTGATAGTCCGGATGGCCCATCAGCGTGTAGGCCAGGCTGGTCTTGCCGGAGCCGTTCGGGCCCA
>JAICRD010000157.1 GCA_025937535.1 Chloroflexota bacterium
CATGGACTTCTTCAACATGCTCGAACGCGAGCGCCTGGAGTCCAAGAAGATCTCCAAGACCAACGCCGTCACCTCGATCATGGGCCACACGCTCCCCGAGGACGACGTCTACATCGGCCCGTCGGACTACGTGCCGTGGCTCAAGGACCGCAAGTGGTGCCCCATCCGGATGGAGGGCACGACCTACGGTGACGTGCCGCTCAACGTGGAGCTCAAGCTCGAGGTCTGGGACTCGCCGAACAGCGCCGGCGTCATCACCGATGCCATCCGCTGCGCGAAGCTGGGCCTCGATCGTGGATTGAAGGGCACGCTCGTCGCGCCAAGCTCGTACTTCATGAAGAGCCCGCCCATCCAGATCCACGACGACATCGCGCACGACCGGGTCGAGGCCTTCATCCGCGGCGAGGACAACGAGACGCTGGTGGGCACCGAGAAGCTGGCCCCGCGCAAGACGCGCAAGCTCGCGACCGAGAACACGAAGGCCAAGGCGAAGGCCGCTGCCGCCGAAGTCGCGTAGCATCGGAGCGTGCGAGAGCGCAAGCGCGAGGTCCTGACCTTCTGGCTGTACCGGGCGGGGGAGCGCGTCATCAGCGCCCTGCCCCGCGGCCTGGTCATGCCGATCGGCGCCGCGCTCGGCAACCTCGCGTACGCACTGGCCGGCTCGAAGCGTGACCTCATCCATCAGAACCTGGCCCATCCGATGGGCCTCGAGCCCGGCGACCGCCGCGTGCACGCGGCCGCCCGTCGCGCCTTCCGCAACTACGCCAAGTACCTGGTCGACATGATGCGCATCGGCGACCTGACCGATGCGGAGGCGGCCGACCTGGTCGGCATCGCGAACGTCGAGGTGCTGCAGGACGCCCGGGCGGAGGGCAACGGCGTGCTGCTGTGCACCGTCCACGTCGGCGGCATGGACATGATCGGGCCGGCGCTGAAGCGCCACGGCGAGTCGCTTCACGTCGTGGCCGACGACACGACTTACGGCCGCCTCTACGACCACCTGGCGGCGCAGCGTGCCCGGCAGGGCATCTTCCTGATCGGCTGGCGCAACCTGCGCGGGCTGTTCCGCGCACTGCGGGCCGGGGAGAACCTCGTGCTCTTCTGCGACGGCGGCTACCGGCCGGGCGACGTCCCGGTCGAGCTCTGCGGAGAGGCGACCACCTTCCCGCTCGGCCCGGCCACGCTGGCCGCCAAGAGCGGCGCCCCGCTCCTCCCGGTCGCCTGCCGCCGGACCGACGACGATCGCTTCGTCGCCCGTGGCCTGCCGGCCATCCACTGCTCAAGCACCGAGCCCGCCGAGGTGTACCGCGCCACCCAGGCCGTGGCCGACGCGCTGGGCGGGGTCATCGCGGAGGACCCCGGGCAGTGGTACATGTTCCGGCCCGTCTGGCCACAGACCGATGCGGATCGCGCCCGCGCCCGTACCGCACTCGCCGCCGCACGACGCGGCGAGGACTGGACGAAGATCGAGGGCTGATGCTGCTCCGTCCGGGTCTCGAGATCGCCGATGCCGTCGTCGCGCGCCTGCCCGCCCGCGCCGCCTACGCGCTGGCAAACGTGGCCGGAGACACATGGCATCGGATGGCGGCCGGACGGCGACGGCTGGTGGCCGCCAACCTGCGACGGGTGTGCGAGGCGACCGGACGCCCGACCCGCGGCCGCGCGTTCGATCAGCTGGTGCGGTCGGCCTTCCGCAACCACGCCCACTACTACGTCGAGTTGCTGCGTGGTCCACACTACGGCGTCGAGCGCATCGGCCAGCTGGTGGAGGTGCCGGCGTGGCCCGCCTTCTCGGCCGCCCTCCGCTCCGGCCCGTCCATCCTGGTGAGCTCGCACATCGGCAACTTCGAGCCGTTCGCGGTGTTCCTCGAGGCCCAGGGCATTCGGTCCATGGCGCCGATCGAGGAGATCGATCCGCGGGCCCTGTTCGAGTTCCTTGCCTCCCGGCGCGGCGGCGGCAGCGTCGAGCTCGTCCCGCTGCGCAATGCCCGCACCGCTCTCAGCCGTCGACTTCGCGAGGGCGGAACCATCGGCATCATCGGTGACCGCGTTCTCGAGGGCAGCGGCCACCCGGTCACCATGTTCGGGCATCCGACCCGCATCCCCAACGGCCCCGCCATGCTGGCGGTCACCCACCGCGCGGCGCTGGTGGTTGGCCGATGTCTCCGAGTCGGCCCGGACCGCTTCCTCGTCGACGGCGAGGTCGTCGACGTACCGGACACCGGTGACCGCCGCGCCGACGTCGCGGCCCTGACCGAGCGCATCGCGGCGCGCTTCGAGCGTGACATCGCCGCCGCGCCCGAGCAGTGGTGGGGCGCGTTCCAGCCCTTCTGGCCGGATCTGGGCGCATGACCGTTCGAACCTTCAGCGAGGGGCGACGGCGCGGCACCGGACCGCGTGCCGGCGACGAGCGCGGCCGTGCCGACATGCACATCCACTCGCTCTACTCGGACGGCACGGCGTCGGTGGGCCAGATCCTCGAGCACGTCGAGCAGCACACCGAGCTCGACGTGATCGCGATCACAGACCACGAACGCATCGACGGCGCCCAGCGCGCCGCGGAGCTCCATGCCGCGGGTGACTTTTCCTTCGACCTCGTGGTCGGCGAGGAGATCACCACGCGCCGAGGGCACGTCCTCGCCCTGTTCATCCACGAGCGCATCCCGGCGCTGCTGTCGCTCGACGAGTCGCTCCGGCGCATCCACGCCCAGGGCGGGATTGCGATCGCCGCGCATCCCATGGCCCCGCTGCCACTCAGCGTCGGCCGGCGCAGCTTGCGGAGCGTGCGCGACGCGACCGATGAGGGCATCTACTTCGACGCGCTGGAGCTGTTCAATCCCAGCCATGCCGGTCGCATGCGCCACGACGCGCGGCTGGCGCTCAACGCCGCCGAGCTCGGCCTGCCGGGCGTCGGGAACTCCGACGGCCACGTGCTCGAGGGCATCGGCACCGGCGCGACGGGCTTCCCGGGGCATACCGCCGTCGACTATCGGGCAGCGGTGGCCGCGGGAACGGTCACGCCCGAGGGTGAGCATTGGAGCGCGGCGCACAACGTCGATGTCTATCGGCGGCAGCTGCGTGCCAAGCTGCGGCACCTGTGGCACACGGTCAAGCCGGGCTCGGAGGACTGGCGCTGACGCGCACCGGCGCAGCATGATGCGCGCATGAAGCTTCCCGACCTCGATCGCGGCCGAGCGCTGGGCTGGGTGCTGGACGTCGTGCTACGGCTGGCCGTCATCGGCTTCGCCATCGAAGCCGTGCTGGCCGGGCCGGACGACCCCCGCTTCGCCGGCAAGGGCATCGCGATGCGCGACCTGATCCTGGCCGGCGGCGTTGCCACGCTCATCGTCCCGATCCTGCATTTCTTCCGTCCCCGCTGGGATCGGTACCCGGTCTGGACCGATGTCGCCTTCCTCTCGATCCTGGCCCTCGACATGGCGGGCAACTCGCTCAACCTGTACGAGCAGGCATGGCGCTTCGACCTCATTCCGCACGCCTACGGCCCGGCGGCGGGGCTGGTCGGGCTGCTGCTGCTGGGAGTGCGGCCGTGGGTCGGCCTGGCGATCATCAACGGCATCCACGTGCTGCTCGAGATCCAGGAGGTGCTCGGCGACGTCGTGTTCGGCACCAGCAACGTCAACGGCGCGTGGGACTCGATCACCGACCTCGCGGCCGGATTGACGGCCTCGGTGCTCGTGGCGCTGGCCTGGGAGTGGCTCCACGGACGCCGGAAGGACCGCCGCGAGGGGCATCGGTCATACTCCGAGGCGAGATGACGCTCGCCAGCCCAATCGATGCGGCACCTGCGGCGGCGCATCGCCAGCCGCTGAAGATCGGGATCGTCAGCCCGTACGGCTACCCGCACCCCGGCGGGGTGAACCAGCATGTCGGCCACCTGCACGAAGGGCTGCGTGAGCGCGGTCACGACGTCTGGATCATCACCAGCAAGTACGGCAAGCAGCGCGAGAGCGAGGGCCACATCATCCGGCTCGGCACCGGGTGGGCCTTCCCCGCCAACGGCAGCGTCGGCCGCGTCACCCTGGGCCTGCGGTTCAAGAGGCAGGCGCGCGAGGTGCTCGAGGCGCATCGGTTCGACATCCTGCACTTCCACGAGCCGTTCGTGCCGTTCCTGTCGCCCACCGTCCTCGACGCCTCGGAGACGGTGAACGTCGCCACCTTCCACGCCTTCGGCGGCTTCAGCCCCTCGTACTGGATCGGCAGCAAGTTCGCCGGGCGCCTGGCCGGGCTGCTGCACGGCCGCATCGCGGTCTCCGGCGCGGCACGCCACTTCATCGACCGATACTTCCCCGGCGACTACCGGATCATCCCGAACGGCGTCGAGATCGAGAAGTTCGCCGAGGCGCAGCCGTACGAGGAGCTGCGCGACGGGACGCTGAACATCCTCTTCGTCGGCCGTTTCGAGGAGCGCAAGGGGCTCATCCACCTGCTCAAGGCCTACCACCGGCTGCGCAAGCGGAAGGTGGATGCGCGGCTGCTGGTCATCGGCGACGGGCCGAAGCGACGCGAGTACAAGCGCTACGTGGGCCTCCGCGGCATCCGCGACGTCGAATTCCTGGGCCGCGTCAGCGACGAGGAGAAGGTGCGCTACTTCGCATCGGCCGATATCTACTGCGCGCCGAATACCGGCCAGGAGTCGTTCGGCATCGTGCTCCTCGAAGCCATGGCCGCCGGCGTGCCGATCGTGGCGTCCGACATCCATGGCTTCAAGCGCGTCGTCGAGCGCAACGTGCAGGGCATCCTGGTCGAGCCGCGCAACCCGCGCGCCCTCGCCGCCGCGCTCTACACGCTGGCGCGTGACCCCGAGCTCCGCCACGACATGGGCGAGGCCGGCCGGGAGCGCGCGCCGGAGTTCAGCTGGGACCGGGTGACGGAGCGCATCGTCGACTACTACTACGAGGTCCGCGAGCGAGTGCTGGTTTCGGGCCGGTAGAGGTGGCCGTGCCGATTTGTCGAGCAGCCGCACACACAACAGGGTCAAGGCGTGCGGCCGGGCCTGGTGCATGAGGCACAGCGGCACGTGAAGCCATCTTCACGTGCACCGCTGCCCGATATTTCGGCCGGCCACCTGCCGTAACCGCCGCTACATCAGCTTGCGCCACGCGATGA
>JAICRD010000151.1 GCA_025937535.1 Chloroflexota bacterium
GACGCCGATGACGACCGACGCGGTGGCGATGGCCTCCAGCTTCTCGGCGAGCGACGCATCGGGATCCGCCACCGACGCGCCGGCGAGCCCGGCGACCAGTGCGGTCGAGGCATCACGGTCGATCGCTCCGTGCATCGGGAGCGCAACGACCCGGTGCTCGCGGGCGAGCGTCGCGACCGCATGGCGGAGTGGTCCGATCACGGCGTCGGCTGGGTACCCGCCGCGGACGGCGACCAGCACATGCCCATCCCCACCGCCGACCGAGGCGCCGCGCCAGGGAAGCGCCGCGAGCGCGGGGTCCGCGGCGCGCTGAATCGGCCGCCGCACCCCGATCCGGCGGGCGAGGGCGATCGCCCGGTCATCGCGCAGGGACACGTGCGCCGCGTGCTCCAGCGTGAAGCGCGCCATTCGCCGGTTCGGCTCGCGCCGCAGCGGGCCGAGGCCCTGGGCGACCACGGCGTACGGTCGGCCGAGAACGCGTGCGAGCTGCGTCACGCCTGCGTAGTAGGTCACAGGACGCGCGCTGGTGACGTCCTGGAGGAGGCTGCCGCCGCCGCTGAAGAGGCCGTCGGCGCGCCGAAGCTCGCGCGCGACCGCGAGTGGATTCCAGCGCGATACCGCTCGAACGTCATGCGCTCGCCACGTCTGCGGCGGGTCGGCCGAGAGGACGCAGACGCCTGCTCGATCGACACCCGCGCGTCCCAGGAGCTCGAGCATCCCAGCCAGCACGGCATCGTCGCCCGCGTTCCCGAACCCGTAATAGCCCGAGATGACCAGCCTCAACGGCGGCGTCGCCTCGCGCTCCGGCGCACGAGGTGCAGCGCGAGGAGCCAGACGAACCGCAGGCTCATCACCCCGTGGCGGCCCAACAGGCGGCGCGGCTCCTGTGCGAAGCGAAAGAAGCCCTCCAGGCCCATGCGCTGGAGCGGTCGCGGTGCGCGCCGCAGCCGGCCCGAGAGGACGTCGAAGCTGCCGCCCACACCGATCGAGAAGGGCACCCCGGCCGGACGGGCGTGCTCGATGATGAAGCGTTCCTTCTGTGGGCTGGGCAGCCCGACGAACAGCAGCTGCGCGCCGCTCGCCTTGACTGCCTCGGCGATCGATCGCGACGCATCGGCCGCAAAGTAGCCGTCGCGGTAGCCGGCAACCCGAACGCCGGATCGATCCAGCCGACGCGCGAGGGCGCTCACGACCTCGGCGCGGGCGCCCACGAGGTACACGCTCCACTCGCTGCAGCGAGCCTGGGCCAACAGCTCCTGCATGAGATCGATGCCGGTGACGCGCTCGGCCACGTCGAGCTCCATGAGGCGCGCGCCCCACAGCACCCATTGACCGTCAACCGTAACGACATCGGCGGCGGAGAGGTCGTCGAGGTAGGCGCGATCGTCGCGGGCCAGGACGAGGTTCGCGGCATTGACGCCGAGATGCGCCCCCGGCCGTCCGTGCTCGACGTGCTCGCGCACGAGCTCGACCGTGCCGGCCATGTCGACCAGGTCGATCGGCACGTCGAGAAGTCGCACGCGCCTCGATGCTGTCATCGGTCGGTGCTGCCCCTCCTGGCCAGCCTATGGTCAACGAGAGTGCGCAGATCGCGCAGATCTTCGAGTCCCGGGATGAGGGATGTGAGAAAGCCTCCGGTCGCCACGCGATATGCGTACAGCAGCGCCGCAGTCATCAGACTATAGGCGACCAGGCTCGCGATCGCGGCGCCAACGATGCCCATGCCCGGGATCAGGAAGAGGTCGAGGACGACCGTGACAGCGACCGACACGACGGCAGCGAGGCTCACCGTTCCCGGGCGACCACGGCCCTTGAGGTCGGCCGCGATGAGCCGGCCGATCGAGAGCGGGACCACAGCGACGAGCAGCACGAGGAGCGTCGGGTTGCCCTCCGCGTAGGCGCTGCCGAAGGCGACCTCGATCAGCGGCAGCGCGCCCGCCCCGACCGCGATCGCCGCCACGATGGTGACCAGCAGCGTCCCGCGCGTGACGCGCTCCGTCATCTCGGTGTCGCGATGGGCCGACTGGCCGGCAACGTACGGGAACAGGAAGGATGCCGACGCGGTGGCCGCCTGGCCGACGAGATCCGAGACGCGGACGGCGACGTAGTAAATGCCGGCCTGCTCCAGGTTGAGCAGCGCTGGGACGAGCAGCAGGTCAAGACGCACGCCGAGGAATTGGAGGACGTTGCCCACCTGGCCTCGAGCCCCGAACGACAATGCTCGGCCGGCTGTGTGCGGGTCGAACCGCGGTCGGAGCGACGCGTGAGACGCCGCTCGATGAAGGCCGGTCACCGCCGCCGACCCGAAGCCGATGGCCAGGCCGAGCACCAGCCCGATGTCGGCGCCAAGGAGTGCGAGGAGGATCACGGCGCCGACCAGTGAGCCCCACCCGCGCACGACCTCGAGGAGGATGAACCGCCGCGACTCGTCCATTGCCAGCAGCAGCGCGCCGGAGAACTCGTAAGCGATCACGCTGGCGCCGAGAAGGCCGGCACTGGCAACCAGCGGCCAGTTCGTCGACCCCAGGATCGGGCCGAAGACAATCGGCGCCGACGCGAGCCCGAGCGCGAAGGCGATCGCGCAGGAGCCGATGGCGAGCGCCACGAACGATCCGACCATGCCTGCTGCGTCGATCGGGCGGCGCCGAAGGAAATAGATGGTGGAGATGTTCAGTCCGCCGCTGGCGAGCAGCGCGGCGAACGTGCCGATGACCTGTCCGACCGCGGCCGACCCGACCTCACCGGGCGTGAGCAGGCGTGCGGCGACGACGGTCACGCCAAACAACGCCAGGGCGCTGGACAGCCGCGCAACCGTCAGGAGCGCCGCGCTGGTCGCGATCGGCCGCCCGTCCGCGCTCGTCACCGTGGACCCGACAACACCGAGTGCCACACCTCGTCGAGCGCCTGCTGCCAGCGCTCGAGGCTGAATCGCGCGACGGTCGGCGGCAGCGCATCGGGGTCGTAGTCCGGCACCCGCGCGAGCGCGCCGGCGAAGTCGCCATCGGTGACGAGCGTCCCGTTCACGCCGTCGACGACGATATCGGTCAGGCCGCCGACGGCGCTCGCGACGACCCATCGGCCGCTGGCGATCGACTCCACCGCGACGAGCCCGAATGGCTCCTCGACGGACGGCACGAGCACGATGTCGTGGGCCGAGATCAGGGCCGGCACCTCGTCGGGATCGACGTCGCGGAGCCACGGGCCGACGAGCGTGTCGGCCAGGCGTGCAGCGACGTCGTAGCCCTTGCGCGGATTGCGCCCGCCCAGATACAGGACGCGTCGATGCTCCGGACGCGGCGAGGGGACGAAGCGCCGCAGGTCGACGCCCGGTGGCGCGACGACGGGCTCCACGCCGAGCTGGCGCACGTAACGGGCGGTGTCCTCCGAGTTGGTGACCAGCCGATTGGCTCCGCGCGCCGCTCGGCGCGCCATCCAGCGCATCGGAGCGGGACGGCGTTCCCAGTCTCGAACGTCGCCGCCATGGACGTAGATCACCAGCGGCACCGACCGGAGCCGCGCCGCCATGAGACCGACGAACCCCGTCGGCACCAGCATGTGCGCTTCGATGCCGCGCGGACGGGGCGCGCGCAGCAGGTCGAGCAGGAGCAGTGGGTAGATCAATGCCCTCGGCATGCGCGGCCAACGTGGTCGTACCACGACGACATTGCGCACTCCGTCGACCCTGGCCTTCACGAAGCTGCCGACGCTCGGCCGGCTCGGCGTCGGCCAGATTCGCGTCAGGACGAGCAGCGGCCGTTCGCTCACGACGAGTCGGCGGCCGCCTCGGGGCCCGTGGATGGCCAGGCCGGAGCAAGGCACGAGGCGAGCCCGACCATGAGCCAGATGAGCACTGACGGCATGTTCCCCTCGAAGATCATCTCCGTCACGCTGTTGAGGCTCGCCACCACGAGCATGGTGGCGGTACCTGCGAGGACGACGAAGCGCACGCCGATCGCAGATCGGGCGGCGCGGACGAACCGGACCAGCAGCCCCGCGATGAGCGTCAGGAAGATGCTGACGCCGACGACGCCGGTTTCGCCGGCCAGGTGGAGCCAGAAGTCGTGGACCGTGCGGTAGCCGAAGAGGCCGGTGCCGTACGCCTCGTACACCGGGCTGGGGATGATCGCGGCGACGGCACCTCCGTATCGTCCCGGGCCGACGCCGAGCGCCGGGTGCTCCGCGACGATGGGCAGCCCGTCTCGAAGGAAGCGCGCGCGCAGGTCGCCGCCATCGGCGAGATGGAGAAAGCGGTCGACGGTCGAGCTCACCAGGCCGACATCCGGCTGGTCGATCGGGGTGTCCGCTCGCGGGAGGACGGCCGCCGTACCGAACGCGAGAGCGCTCGACACCGCCAGGATCGGAATCGCGCGCCACGCCAGCACCAGTGCGCCGACGGTCAGGCCGAGCCCGATCGCCAGCCATCCGCCACGCGAATACGTGAGCAGGAGTGCGAGGACGAGGACGTAGAGGGCACCTCGCGCCGCCCACTTCCATCGGTCGCGTCGGACGCTCGCGAACAGCGCGAAGGGCACCGCGAGGCCGATGACGGAGGCGAGCATGTTCGGATTGCCGAGGAATGAGCCGATGCGGACGCCCTCGCCGAATTGGCCGATGAACGGCGTCAGCCCGAAGATGCGTGGATTCACGGCGGCCTGCGCGATGCCG
The DNA here is from genome assembly GCA_025937535.1 of Chloroflexota bacterium. GTDB lineage: Bacteria > Chloroflexota > Limnocylindria > QHBO01 > QHBO01 > JACDBZ01. The sequence continues at coordinate 4,666 of JAICRD010000151.1, forward strand.
ATCACCGCGGCGATCACCACCACACCGACAATCGCGCCGATCGCCGCTCCGGCGGCGCGCGCGTCGGTCCGCGTCATCCGCACCGCAACGAAGGCGGCAATGGCGTCGACCGTCACGGCGATGCCGAGGATGGCGACGCCGAATGGAACGCGGTTGACGACGGCCGAGGTCGCGGCCGCGACGACGAAGAGCCCGGCGAGCACGAGCGCCGGGTCGCGAAGCGCGCCACCCACGGCCCGCCGGCGAGCCGCCGACACCAGGATGACGCCGCCGGCGGCGAGCAGCATCGGCTCGCTGAGGCCGATCGGCGACGGATCGAGGCCAGGCGGCAGCAGGGCGGGCAGGATGACGGGATCGGCCAGCGTGGCGAGCGACGCGACGACCAGGGTCGGCAGCGGCCATCGAATCGCCGCGGCGGCCGTGACCGCGGCCACCAGGCCGAGGAGCACCACGAAGGCCGTGACGGACGCGCTGCCGAGCACGACGAGGCCGGCAGCGACCAGCACCGCTGCGCCGATGACCAGGCGGTCCGTCGTCCCGAGCCGCGAGCCGAGGGTGACGATGTCGGCGGCAGCGCGTGCCGGCGCCGAGGCCAGGTTCACCCCTCGCCGAGTCGCTGAACGATGCGCGCGGCGCTGTGCCCGTCGCCGTACAGGCCGGCTCC
>JAICRD010000101.1 GCA_025937535.1 Chloroflexota bacterium
AGCGTTGCTGCGGATGCGGCAACGCGGGGGCCGATGGACCAGGTCGCCGTGCTGCGCGACTTCCACCTGGCCGATGGCGAGTCGCACTACCGCCGCCTGCTCGAGCTGCTGGCGGGACACGACATCGTCGTGCTGCATGCGATCCATGCCCTGGCGCACGCGGCCGTGCTGGATCTCGGGGTCCGCTGGGCAACGGCCGTCTTCGACCCCGTCCTGCTGCCGACCGCCACGGCGCCACCGCCCGGCATGCCGAACCTCGGGCCCCTCAACCGTGTCGCGTGGTCGATGCTCGACCGCATGCTGGCTCGTACGGGAAAGCCGCTCGACGAGCTGCTCGCCCGCGCGGGAAGCCGGCAGCACAGCGTGCCGCTCTTCCGGTCGCGCTCGCCGCTGCTGCACATGGTCGCCTGCTCGCCGTCCATCATCGGCGTCCCGGGCGACCTGCCGCCGACGACCAGGGTCACCGGCGCGTGGCTGGACCGGACGACGCCAGCGACGTTGCCCGCGACGCTCGAGACGTTCCTGGACGATGGCGCGCCGCCCGTGGTGGTCGCCTTCGGCTCGATGTCCGGCGCCGCCGATGACGCCGTCGGTGCCGCGGTTGAATCGATGCTCCACGCCGGCCGGCGGGTCGTCGTGCAGGGCTCGGCCGCCGCTGCGCTGAGCTCGCCGAACCTGGCTCGTATCGGCAGTGTCGACCACCGCGCGCTGTTTCCGCGTGCCGCCGTGGTGATCCACCACGGTGGCGCGGGCACCACCCATGCCGCCTGCGCCGCCGGCGTCCCGTCGGTGGTTGTGCCGCATGTCGGCGACCAGCGCTACTGGGCCGATCGCCTCCACCGGCTCGGCGTCGCGCCTCCCGAGCTTCAGGCGCGCTCGCTCGACGCCGCCAAGCTCGCCGATGCGGCCCTGGCCGCCGCCGTGGATCCCGAGATGCGCGCGGCCGCCGAACGCTTGTCCGCCTCGCTCGCCGGGGAGAACGGGGTGGCGACCGCAGTCTCGGCCATCGAGTCCGCCGCCGGCTGAAGCTGGCGTCCCCGGCAGGATTCGAACCTGCGACCGGCCGCTTAGAAGGCGGCTGCTCTGGTCCACTGAGCTACGGGGACCGTCGGCAAGGATACCGATCCGTCGGAATGGCCTCCAGTGGCTATACTCGCGCCGACCTCCACCTCCCGAGCGAAATATGGCTGCCGATCGGCATCGCATCAGCGTTCTGAACGACAACCCCGAGTTTCTGGAGCTGATGACCGACATCCTCGACGGGGATGGCGGCTATGAGGTCTCGACCTTCGAGGATCCCACCACCAGCGTGGACGACCTCGCCGCGTCCGAGCCACACCTGGTGATCGTGGACCTTCTGCTGGGCGGAGCATCGGGCTGGGAGATCGTGGCACTGTCGCGCGCCGACGACCGGCTGTCATCGGTTCCGATCATCGTCTGCTCCGCCGACGTCGCCGCGCTGCGCAACCGGGCCGACGACTTCGAGCGCATCGGCAACATCCATGTCCTGCCGAAGCCGTTCGGGATCGAGGAGCTCACCGGGCTCGTCGAGCGGCTCCTCGAGCGGCAGGCGCCCGCATCGGGCTAGACTGCGGACACATGGCCGATGAACCGATCATCACTCCGGTGCAGCTGCAGCGGACGCAGATGGACGTCGATCGCGAGCTTTTGCGCGACGAGGACCTGCTCAACGAGGAGCACCTGCGCCGCATGGACCAGGTGCTGCTGAGGCGCAACCTCGACCACGCGCGCATGACGAGCCGGAAGCTGAGCCTGGAGCTCCAGCAGTTCGTCCATCTCTACACCCCCGAGGCCAACGAGCTGCGCCGCCGCATCACCAAGTACATGGTCATGGAGCGCATGATCGAGCGCGAGATGGCCCGTCGCCACACCTACTGACGAGAACGCCCCGCTGGGCCACAGCCGAGCGGGGCGATGAACTGACCTCGATGCAGACGGGTCAGGCGACCGCCTGCGCTGCAAGGCGTGGTGTCGCCGCTCCCCGATGGGCATCGGTCTCGCGCTGCTCGGCCATGCCGGCCAGGACGGCGCGCGTCCAGTTTGCCAGGCGAGGCATCTCGAGCAGGGAGAACGTCAGTCCGCGTGCCGCAAGGTCGGCGTGGCTCCAGCCGTTGAACTCACGACGGGCGGCGACACCGCACATCTCGTCGTAGAGCTCGGGCCACGTCGCACCGCGTTGCTGGTGGCAGTAGCGGATGAACGCGACGACCTCCGGGGCGGGCAGGTCTCCGGACGGTCCGTGCCGCGGGGCGGGGTCGGACACCAACGGCCGCTGGGTCATTCGATGGCACCCTCCGTTGAGCGATGGGATGGAGTTGGATGATTCCCGAGGTCTCTGCACCTCGATGGGCAGGATGCAGGACCGCGTCGGATCGTATGCCTCGCTTCCCGCGCTCCGGAAGGGGTCTGTCCACCAAGTTGTCCACATCTTGTGCAACGCCGTGCTTGGGAAGCCGAATCTCCTATCCATCGGTACCGGTGAACCCGATCCGCGACCGGCACGGTCCTAAGGTCGGGCGACGGGACGCAACGGCCCATCCGCACCAGGCCGGAAGCGGTCCAGGGAGAACAACGAGATGTCGTGCCGTGTGCTGCCATCGACGGCGAGGTCGGCCATGATCTCGCCGATCACGCTGCAGAACTTGTAGCCGTGGCCAGAGAAGCCGGCCGCGACACTGACCTGCGGCGCATCGGCGAGCGTATCGATGATGAAGTGCTCGTCAGGCGAGTTCGTGAAGATGCACGCCTTGAGCATGACCGTCGGACCGGCGCCGTCGGGGAAGTAGCGCTCGGCGAAGGCACGCAGCGCGGCCTCGTCGTCGGGCCCGGCGGAGCGGTCAGGGTCATCGGGATCGATCGGCTCGCGGAAGTGGTGGTACCAGCCGAACTTGAAGCCAGGCACGTCGTGCACCGGGAAGCCGTAGTAGCTGCCCTCCTCCACGTCCACCAGGAACACCGGGAAGCGCGCAGGCTCGAACAGCTCGGGACGCCTCGGCTGCAGCCACGCCAGCACCTGGCGTTCGGGCACCGCCAGTTCGACGAGCGACGGCAGGAGCTGACGCGCCCACGGGCCGGCGCAGATGACCAATCGATCGGCGTCGTACGTCGCGCGCGCCGTCGTCACGCGGACGCCGCCATCGGGCACGGCCTCCCACGACCGCACGCCCTCGCGGAACCGGAGGTCGGCCCCCGCCGCGAGCGCGCCGTTGACGTGGGCCAGAATCGTCCTCTCGGCGAGCAGGAATCCACCGTCGGCCTGGAAGACGACCCGTGTCGAAGCGTCGAAGCCGGCATAGGCCGGATAGCGCCGGCGCATCTCGCCCGCATCAAGGACCTCGTGCGGAATGTCATGCAGCCGCGCCGCCTCGAGCGCACCTCGAAACGTCGGCCCGTCCTCCGGCCCGCCCTCGAGGCTGCCGGTCGTGATCAACAGCGGCTCGCCGGCCACCGCCTCCAGCCCGTGCCACAGCTCGTACGCCCTCCGCAGCAGCGGCACGTACGACGGATGCTCGTGGTAGGCGAGGCGGATGATGCGAGTCAGACCATGCGACGACCCGAGCTCGTGCAGGAGGTCGAATTGCTCCAGGCCGAGCACGCGCTGACCACGACGCGCCAGGTGGAAGGCCGATGCGGACCCCATGCCGCCCAGGCCGATGACGATGGCGTCGTAGCGTTCCACGCGCCGAGTCTACGGGCGTAGAGTGCGCCGGTGAGCTTCAACGTCGCCGCGGGCGCTTACGACCGATTCATGGGCCGATACTCGCGCCACCTCGCGCCGCAGATGGCCGACCTGGGCGATGTTGCGGCGGGCCAGCGAGCGCTGGACGTCGGATGCGGTCCCGGTGCGCTCACCTCCGAGCTCGTGGCACGGCTGGGTGCGGCGTCCGTGGCGGCAGTCGATCCATCCCCGCCGTTCGTCGAGGCCGCGCGCGAGCGGCACCCCGGCGTCGACGTCCGCGAGGCATCGGCCGATGCCCTTCCGTTCGACGACGGCGCCTTCGACACAGCGCTCGCCCAGCTCGTGGTCCACTTCATGCCTGATCCGGTCGCCGGCCTGCGCGAGATGGCACGCGTCACCCGCCCGGGCGGCGTGGTCGTTGCCTGTGTGTGGGACCACGCCGGTGGCGAAGGTCCCCTCGGGGCCTTCTGGAACGCCGTCCGCGAGCTGGACCCGACGGCGCATGACGAGTCGGACCTGCCCGGCGCCCGTCGCGGTCACCTGCAGCAGCTGTTCGAGGCGGCTGGCCTCCACGACGTCGAGGAGACGAGCCTCGATTCCCGGGTGGAGCATCCGACCTTCGAGGACTGGTGGGAGCCCTTCACGGGTGGCGTCGGCCCCGCCGGAGCGTACGTCGCGACCCTGGACGAGCCGCGGCGCAACGCGCTCCGCGACCGATGCCGCGCGCTCCTCGGTCCGGCGCCCTTCGTGATCACGGCCCGCGCCTGGGCCGCCCGCGGCACGGTCGCGTGACATTGGCGGGCTGGCGGCATGCCGCCTGCTTGCCGGACAGTGGCATCCTGCCCGACTGAGGAGGACTGACGCATGGCTGGCACCGGGGTCGCCGATTCGCCAGTCGCCCGCGTGCTCGTCGGCCTCGACGCCATCCGTCCATGGCAGGAAGAGCTCTATCGGTCCCTCCACCAGCATCCCGAGCTCCCCCATCAGGAGGTCGCGACTGCTGCAGCGGCAGCCGATGCGCTGCGCACCGCCGGGTACGAGGTCCGCGACCGGATCGGGTCGACCGGGCTCGTCGGCGTCCTGCGCAACGGCGACGGGCCGACAGTGCTCATGCGCGCCGATATGGACGCGCTGCCGATCAAGGAGGAGACCGGCCTCCCGTACGCGAGCACGGCGCACGGAACCGACGCCGCCGGCAATGCCGTCCCGATCGCGCATGCCTGCGGACATGACGTCCACGTCACGAGCCTGGTGGGCGCAGCACGCCTGCTGGCGGAGGCCCGGGACGCGTGGCGCGGGACGTTCGTCGCTCTCTTCCAGCCGGCCGAGGAGACGGCCACCGGCGCGACGGAGATGGTCGAGGCGGGCCTCACCGACCTCGTTCCCAAGCCCGATGTCGCCCTGGCACAGCACGTCCTCGCGTACGCGAGCGGGACGGTCGGGACGCACGCTGGACCGTTCCTGTCGACCGCTGCCAGCATGCGGATCACGGTCCACGGGCGCGGCAGCCACGGGTCGATGCCGCAGCGCTCGGTCGATCCGATCGTGCTTGCCTCCATGATCGTCGTCCGCCTCCAGGCGATCGTCGCGAGGGAGGTTGCGCCGGGCGAGTTCGCCGTCATCACGGTGGGACACCTCGCCGCCGGGACGAAGAGCAACATCATTCCGGATCACGCGACCATCGAGCTCAACATCCGCGCCTACAGCGATGCGACGCGCTCGCTGCTGATCGACGCAATCGAGCGCGTCGTGAAGGGCGAATGCGCAGCGTCCGGCTCGCCCAGGGACCCGGAGTTCGAGCTGTACGACACCTACCCGCTGACCTCCAACGATCCGGACACGACCGCGAGGGTTGCTGCCGCCTTCGAGGAGCAGTTCGGCGAGCGCGCCTTCAGCGCGCCGAGCCAATCGGCCAGCGAGGACTTCAGCACCATCGCCGATGCCTTCGGCGTGCCCTACACCTACTGGGGCATCGGCGGCAGCGACCCCGACGAATGGCATCGGGCGGACGCGGCGGGCACCCTGGCGACCGACATCCCGGCGAACCACTCGCCGAGGTTCGCTCCGGTGATCCAGCCCACGCTGACGACCGGCACGACGGCCATCGTGGTCGCCGCGCTGGCGTGGCTCGCGCAGTGACGCAAGCATCGGCAGCGCCCGCTGCGGCCGCCGCAAGACCGATCGGGAACGACCGCCTCCTGATCGGGATGATCCTCGGCGTCCTCGCCTTCTGGCTGTTCGCTCAGACCACGCTCAACATCGCGTCGACCATGGCCACCGACCTCGGCATGGAGATGAGCGTGATGAACATCGCGGTGTCGATCACGGCGCTGTTCTCGGGCATCCACTCCGTCGTCTCCGGCGGCGCCGCCGACCGCATCGGACGGGTCAAGACCGTGCAGGCCGGCTTCGTGTTCGGCATCATCGGCGCGCTGCTCGTTGGCTTTGCGCCATCGGGGCCGCTGGGCCCGGTCAGCCTCATCCTGGGCCGCATCGCCCAGGGTCTGTCGGCCGCGTGCATCATGCCCGCCAGCCTCGCGCTGGTGAAGGCGTACTGGGAGGGCGCGGGCCGCCAGCGCGCGATCAGCCTGTGGTCGATGGGCTCCTGGGGCGGCTCCGGATTCGCGGCGCTCTTCGGCGGCCTCGTGGCCGACAACGTCGGCTGGCGGTGGATCTTCTTCGCCTGTGCGGCCGTGTCCGTCATCGGCATGCTCATGGTCCGCGGCACGCCGGAGAGCCGGGTCAGTGGCGGCGGTGCGTACAAGCTCGACCTCAAGGGCATCGTGACGTTCATGGTCGCAATGGTCGCGCTCCAGGTCCTGCTGACCCAGGGCTCCGCGATCGGGTGGCTCAGCCCGGCTGCCCTGGCGCTGGTACTCATCACCGTCGCCTTCGGCTACCTCTTCTTCCGCGCCGAGTCCGACAACCCCGACGCCTTCGTCGACTTCAAGCTGTTCAGGAACCGGACCTACAGCGGCGCGACGCTGTCGAACCTGCTCCTCAATGCCGTCGCCGGAATCATCATCGTGGCCATGACCCTGGTGCAGGTGGGCGGCGACATGAGCGCACAGGAGGCCGGACTGCTCACGATCGGCTACGCGATCGCGATCGTCGCCTTCATCAGGGTCGGCGAGAAGCTCCTGCAGCGCTTTGGGCCGAGGAAGCCGATGATCTGGGGATCGCTCATCGTGGCCGCCACCATCGTGCTGCTGATGCCGACGAACCTGCTGCTCGATACGTACACCATCCTGGCCTTCATCGCCTTCACGCTGTTCGGAGTCGGCCTCGCGTTCTACGCGACCCCATCCACTGATGCCGCCCTCGCCAATCTGCCCGACGACCAGGCTGGTTCGGGATCCGGCATCTACAAGATGGCGTCGTCGCTGGGGGCGTCGTTCGGCGTCGCCATCTCGGCCGCGATCTTCACTGCACTGAGTGCCGAGACGGGGCCGGTCAACTGGATCGAGGGCGTGATCCCATTCGTCGGCCGGCAGGACAACCTCGCCGTCCGCGAGGCGGCCCTGTTCGCGTTCGGCGCGAACCTGCTGATGGTGATCGCCGCCATCATCTCGATCATGGTGTTCGTGCCGAAGGGCAACCCCCGCGACGACGCAGACCCTGGCTCGGCGGCGAGCTCCTGACCCGTTTCGGCCCCACGGCCATCGCCGGATAACACGGGAGGCGCATGGAAACGCTCGTCCTCGCGCTCGACCTGATCGGGACGTTCGTCTTTGCGCTCTCCGGCGCCATGGCCGCGGTCCGGCATCGGCTCGACATCTTCGGCGTATTGGTTTTGGCATTCACCGCGGGCAACGCCGGTGGCATCACCCGCGACCTGCTCATCGGCGCCGTGCCGCCGGCGGCGATCGGCGATTGGCGCTACGTCGTCGCCTCCGTCGTCGCCGGGTTGGTCACGTTCTGGGGATACCGAACGATCCACCGGATCCGCGACGCGTTGCTCATCTTCGACGCTCTCGGGCTCGCCGTCTTCGCCGTATCGGGCACGCTCAAGGCGCTCGCCTTCGGCGCTCAGCCGATCGCGGCAGTCCTGCTCGGCATGGTGACGGGGATCGGCGGCGGGATGCTGCGCGACGTCTTGGTCGGACAGATCCCGACGGTCCTGCGGGCCGAGCTCTACGCAGTGGCCGCCCTCGCCGGTGCCAGCGTCGTCGTCATCGGGCAGGTGCTCGAAATTCGGGTGGTGCCGGTCGCCGTCATCGGCGCGGCGCTTTGCTTCGGGCTCCGCCTCATGGCGCTGCGGCGTGGATGGGAGCTCCCGGTCGCACGGCCCATCGAGCCCGATGCGACGGACGATCACTTGACGTGAGTCCCTAGTCCGTGCCGAGCTTCACGGCGCGGCCGGAAATCGACCCGACGTCTGGGTACTCCTCTCGATGCTCGACGCCCAATTCCGTCAGACACAGTCCATTCGCGGCGGCGTCGGTGA
>JAICRD010000105.1 GCA_025937535.1 Chloroflexota bacterium
CGGCGTCCTCGAGGTGGTCGAAGCGAAGACAGGCATCTGGAGCCTCGAGGAGACGATCGGTCGACATGACGTGAAGATCCGACTCGCGCGCCAGATCGCTGCGGATCGAGGGTGGCGCGTGCGCCGCGTCGTTGGATGCCTCGTGATCGCAGAGGGTCGGACTGCGCGGCGCCGCGTGAGCGAACCACCCTGGGCTCTTCGCACGCTACGCGCGTCGCAACCGCGACGTATCCCGGTTCATCGGCGATCCGACGGCACCGACAGAAGGGCTGCTCGCATTCGTCAGCTTGCCACTTACCAATGGTGGTGGGCTAAGGCGAGCCGGACAGCGTCGCGTCAGAGGCTCGCGAGCCAATTCTTCGCCATAGAGCCGATGGATTGGCAGGTGACGGCCCGTCGCACAGGTTCACCCTTGTGGCGCCGCCTAAGCCCCCCGTGGTTGGTAGCTGGCGAGAGACCTCGGGTCACCGATGGAGAAGCTCGGGCAGTGGTATCGGCTCGGATGGCTGCCCCACCGGCTCGGCAAGGCGCATCGCGTACCAGGCGACGTCGTGCCAGGCGCCGAACTTCCAGCCGACGCGCTCGTACAGCGCCACCCGTCGCATGCCGATCGCCTCGTGCAGGGCGACGCTCGCCGGATTCGGCAGCGCGATCCCGGCATACGCGTTCACGAATCGCTGGCGGCGCAACAGGGACAGCAGCTCGTCGTACAGCGCGCGGCCGATGCCACGGCCATGCTGATCGGCAGCAACGTAGACGGAGATGTCGACCGACCAGCGGTAGCCGGATCGCTCCCTGTGGCGTCCCGCGTAGGCATAGCCGATGACAGACTCGTGATCCTCCATGACCAGCCACGGCGTCCAGGCCAGCACGGCGCGGATCCGCGCGGCCATCTCGACGGGCGAGGGAGCCACTTCCTCGAACGACGCAATCGAGGATTCGACGGCGGGCCGATAGATGGCGGCGACCGCATCGGCGTCGCGATCGGGATCGGCCAGGCGCACGCTCATGGCAGCCAACGGTAGCTCGGTCGGCGGGCATGCGGCGTGCTGGTGCGACGCGCATGAGCGACAACGACATTCACGGCATCGAGAGGGGCTGGAGCGTCAAGTCAGTTGACGGCCAGAGCATCGGCTCCGTCGAGGAGGTCACCGAGACCTACATCCTCGTGAAGTCGGGGCTCATCAACACGGATCATCGATACTTCCCGGCCGGCGTCCTGGAGCACGTCCGGCCAGAGATGAGCGAGATCGGGATCTCGCTCACCCAGGAGCAGGTCGACGAGGCAGAGTGGTCCGAGGTCCCCACGGAGCCGCCGCGCACCTCCGGCGCGCCGCTCAACGAGGAAGAGTACGCGGACGACGATCCGCGCAACGGCGCGATCGCGGACCCGGAGAAGCCGATCGGCTACTGAGGCGTGGCGGCCGCCGTCGCCGGCGGCCACCACGTGCGGTGCGTCGCCCTTACCGGCCGAGCTGACGGGCGCGATTGCCGACGAGCATCACGGCGCCGATGAACACGGCGCCCAGCAGAATCGCGATCGGCGATCCGCCGCTCGACGGCGAGGCGGTGTCCGGCAGCGCGCCGACCGCTGGCGTCGCGCTCGGCGCCGCACTGGACGGGGTGGGCGTCGGCGTGGGGGTCGGCGTGGGCGTCGGGTCGGGGAGCGTGACGCTGCCGGCGAGATCCTGCTCGGCCGAGTAGCTCAGCACGCCGTCGACGGAGGTCGTGGTCCCCTCGCCGGTAAAGGTGCCGGTGGCCCCGACGTAATCCCCGGTTGCACCGGTGATCGTCGCGTCCATGGACGTCGCATGGACATCGGGATCGCCGGTCTCGCACACCCGGCTGGAATCCGCCATGGTGAGCGTCAGCGTCCCGTCCCCGGTGGTGAGCACCATCGTTCCGGTCATCTCGGCACACGGTTCGGCGCCGGTGTAGATCGACCAGTCGAGGCGCGTGGTGCCGGTGTAAGTTCCCGCGCCGAGCGTCGTGGCCGTGAACGTCCCGGCGATGTCGAAGTCGCACACCAGCTCTTCCGCATTGTCGGGAGCGGTCGGGTCGCACAGGGCGGCGGGCTCGGTGGGTTGGGCGGTTGCCGTACCGGTCGAGGTTCCGGTGACGGTGAACGTCGCGGCTGCCGCGATGGCCGGGACGGCCAAGAGCGCGACGGTGAGCAGCGAACCGATGATCAGCCGTGATCGAAGCAAGAGGTACCTCCTCAATCGTGGCCGCCATCGACGAAGGTGGACAACCACGTCGGGAGATCCCCCGGTGCCCGGCCGGCGACCGTAGCCGGCATGCCCTCGAGTCTAGGGCGGGGCACCTCGTTCTCGAAGGAACGAACGTCCTGGCGCATCCGGGCCATGACCTGGGAGCTAGCGGGCGTAGGTCCCCTGTGGCCGGCGGCGGCGCTGCCGGCGTCGGCCGTCCGCGGATCGGGCCGGCGCACGGTTCGGCGAGTCGAAGCGACGCTGCGCCGTCGGACGCCCGCGGCCGGCCTGGCCGGAGCGCATCCGAATCGGCTCGGCGGGGATGGATCGGTTCGGCTCGAAGCCCTCGATCACGCGCGACGGGATCGGCACCTTAAGGAGCCGCTCGATCTGGCGCAGGAGTGGGGCCTCGTCAACGCACACGAGCGAGACGGCGGTCCCGGTCTCGCCGGCGCGACCGGTGCGGCCGATGCGGTGGACGTAGTCGGCCGGCACCATCGGCAGCTCGAAGTTGACGACGTGCGGCAGCGACTCGATGTCGAGGCCGCGCGAGGCGACCTCGGTGGCCACCAGCAGGAGGACGCGCCCGGCCTTGAAGTCGGCGAGGGCACGAACGCGCTGCGGCTGCGACTTGTTGCCATGGATCGCCGCCGCGGCGATGCCGTCGCGGTTGAGCTGCTCGGCGAGCTTGTTGGCGCCGTGCTTGGTGCGGGTGAAGACCAGCGCCTGGTCGATCTGGCGCGTGCGCACGAGATGCGTCAGCAGCTCGCGCTTTCGCTCGCGATCGACCGGGTGGACGACCTGCTCGACGAGCTCGACGGCGGTGTTCTCCGGCGTGACCTGCACCGATGCCGGACGGTCGAGCAGCCCCTCGGCCAGGGCGCGAATCTCCTTCGAGAAGGTCGCGCTGAACAGGAGGTTCTGCCGTCGGTCGGGCAGCAGTGCCAGCACCTGGCGGATGTCGCGGATGAAGCCCATGTCGAGCATCCGATCGGCCTCGTCCAGGACGAGGATCTCGACCGAGCGCAGGTCGATGGTGCCCTGGCGGGCATGATCGAGCAGACGGCCGGGCGTGGCGACGACGATCTCGGCGCCGCGGCGCAGCGCGCCGACCTGGCCACCGAAGCCGACGCCACCGTAGATGGCCGTCGAGCGTGCGTGGCCGCCGGAGTAGGTGCGGACCGACTCCTCCACCTGGAGGGCGAGCTCGCGGGTTGGGGCGAGGATCAGCGCGCGAACGTGGCGACCATTCGACGGACGCTCAGCCAGGCGCTGGAGCATGGGGAGGACGAACGCGGCCGTCTTGCCGGTGCCGGTCTGAGCGCCGGCCAGCAGGTCTCGCCCGGCGAGGACGAGCGGGATCGCATCGCGCTGCACGGGTGTTGGATCGATGTATCCCTGCCGCGCGACGGTGCGAAGCAGGTCGGGACGCAGCCCGAGGACTGAGAAGGACAAGGGAAAGGCTCCTGACGTAGGCCCACCCGCCACAGGATGTGCGGGGCCCGGTCAGGGCGAAGAAGTAAGCGGGATCGGGACGGGGATCAGACCGCGGCGCAGACCGGTGCGCCAATCGAACACGTGTGCGAAATGTATCACATCAATTGCGTGTACGCTGGAGACCCACCGGAAAGGCGTTCATGACCGATCGATGCATTCACGGATTCGAGACGCAGCGCTGCGCCTCCTGTCGCCGCTGCCCGCACGGACTCCTCGAATCCCGATGCGCCGTCTGCGGCGCCCCACGGACCGCTCGCGAGGCAGCCATCGCCCTCGCCAATGATCGCCCGCGTCCGTCAGAGGAGCATCGCGGCTACGAGATCCTCTACGCCTCCGGCGAGCGCAGTTGGTACATCAGGGCCGATGCGGACGCGCCACGCTCCACGCAGTCATGGGGCTCGGCGTTCCAGGCTCGCCGCGCCATCGACGCGCTGCTCGACGCGCCAGAGCCGGCGACGAACGGGAAGAGCAAGGGCAAGAAGAAGCGCGCCTGAGCCGGCGCGCCAGGATCCGCTTCCTCCGGCTCCGCCTGGCATAGGTTGCCGACGCCCTAGCGGCGGCCGATACTTGCGCCACTCCACAGGAGCCACCGCCCGAGTGATCACCTGCACCAACTGCGCGGCCGAGAACGAGCCGGGCAGAAAGTTCTGCCTGAACTGCGGCCAGCCCTTGGCCGTCCGCTGCTCGACCTGCGGCTCGGCGAACACGCCCGCCGCCAGATTCTGCGGCGAGTGTGGCAACGCGCTCGGCGAAGCCGATGCGGCAGCGTCACCCGACGCCGCGGCGTCCGCCGGCGCCGGCTCCAGCGGGAGTCCGACCACCGAGCGGCGCCTCGTCTCCGTCCTTTTCGCCGATCTGGTCGGCTTCACCACCCTGTCCGAGTCGCGCGACGCCGAGGACGTGCGAGCGCTGCTCGACACGTATTTCGAAACCTGCCGCGCCATCGTCGATCGCTACGGTGGGACGGTCGAGAAGTTCATCGGGGATGCCGTCATGGCCGTGTGGGGCACGCCGACGGCCCAGGAGGACGACGCCGAGCGCGCGGTTCGCGCGGCCCTGGACCTGGTCGATGCCGTCCGACGCGTGGGGGTCGAGCGCGACATGCCCGACCTCGCGTTGCGTGCCGCGGTCCACACCGGTGAGGCGGTCGTGACGATCGGCGCCGCCGGCATGGGCATGGTCGCCGGCGATCTGGTCAACACCGCCAGCCGTCTCCAGTCGGTCGCGCCACCCGGGACGGTGCTCGTCGGCGAAGGGACACAGCGTGCGGCCGGCAACGCGATCGTGTTCGAAGCCGCAGGGGACCAGGAGCTCAAGGGCAAGACGAGCCCGGTGCCCGCCTTCCGGGCACTGCGGGTGGTAGCGCAGCGCGGCGGCGTCGGCCGCACCGAGGGACTGGAGCCGCCGTTCGTCGGCCGCGACTCGGAGCTCCAGCTGATCAAGGACTTCTATCACGCCACCGCCCGCGAGCGCGGGCCCCGCCTGGTGAGCGTCATGGGCCAGGCCGGCATCGGCAAGAGCAGGCTGGCGTGGGAGTTCCTCAAGTACATCGACGGCGTAACCGAGGTCGTCTACTGGCACCAGGGGCGCTCCCCCGCCTACGGCGAGGGCATCAGCTTCTGGGCCCTGGGCGAGATGGTGCGCATGCGCATCGGCGTCGGCGAAGGGGCCGATGAGGCGACGACGCGCGAGCGGCTCGGCGCGAGTTTGGACGAGTTCGTGACCGATGCCGACGAGCGGCGGAGCCTCGAGGACCCGCTGCTCCACCTGCTGGGCATCGGCGAGAGCCGAACGCGCGAGCGCGGGCAGCTCTTCGGCGCGTGGCGCACCTTCTTCGAGCGCATCGCCGAGGCCGGCCCGGTGATCATGGTCTTCGAGGATCTCCAGTGGGCCGATGACGGCCTGCTCGACTTCATGGAGGAGATGCTCAGCTGGTCCCGCGGGCGATCGATCTACATCATCACCCTGGCGCGACCGGAGCTCCTCGACCGCCGGCCGACCTGGGGCGCCGGACAGCGCAGCTTCACCTCGCTCAGCCTGGCGCCGCTCGACGACGGCGAAATGCGGACGATGCTCAACGGCCTGGTGCCGGGGCTGCCCGACGCCGTCATCGAGCAGATTGTTCGGCGTGCCGAAGGCATCCCGCTCTACGCCGTCGAGACGGTGCGCACGCTGCTCAACGACGGGCGCATCGAGCGCGACGGGGACAGCTTCCGCCCCGCCGGCGACCTCGACGTGCTCACCGTGCCCGAATCGCTGCACGCGCTCATCGCCGCCCGGATCGATGGCCTGCCGGCGTTGGAGCGGACGCTCGTGCAGGACGCATCGGTGCTGGGCCTGTCGTTCGGGGTGCCCGCCCTGAGCTCCATCACGCGTGCGAATCCCGATGAGATCGACGCGATGCTGCAGCACCTCAACCGCCGCGAGATCCTCGTCCGCGACGACGATCCGCGCTCGCCGGAGCGGGGTCAATATCGGTTCGTCCAGGGCCTGCTGCGCGAGGTCGCCTACGCCACCCTGGCGCGCGACGATCGCCGAGCGCGTCACCTGGCGGCGGCGCGCTATTACGAGGCGCTCGGTGACGACGAGCTGTCGGGCGTGCTGGCGCAGCACTATGTGGACGCATACGAGGCCCATCCCGGCGGCCCGGAGGGTGCCGCGGTCGCCGCGCAGGCACGCGTCGCGCTGCGAGCCGCCGCGCAGCGGGCGCTCGAGCTCGGCTCGGCCCGGCGCGCGCACAGCTACCTCGCCTCCGCGCTGACCATCGCCGCCGAGCCGACGGAGGAGCTCGAGCTGCTCGCCGCAGCCTTCGATGCGGCAGAGAATGCCGGCATGCTCGACACCGCCGTGCAGCTCGGCGAGCGGGTCACCCGTTTGGCCGCGGACCTCGGGGACGACGCCACGAGACGGCGGGGGTTGGCGCGCCTGGGGAATGTGCTGCTGGAGGGACAGCACGAGCGCGCCTTCGGCCTGCTCGAGGAGGCCATGGCTGAGCCTGGCCTCGAACCCAAGGACCCCGGCTATCTCGAGCTGGCCACCGCGCTGGCGAAGTGCGAGATGCGGCGCATCCACCCCGAGCGATCCGTCGAGCTGGCCGATCGAGTGCTCCCGGTCGCGGCGGCCTCTGGCAATGACGAGCTGACCCTGGACCTCCTCATCACGCGGGGGGTGGCGATCTCCGGCCTGAATCGCATCCTGGAGTCCATCTCGATCCTGACCGGGGCGCTCGACGTCGCCCGCAGGCTCGGGCTGGCCGATGCCGCGACGCGCGCGGCGACGAACCTCGGCTTCGTGCTCGCCCCGGACGTTCCGGCGGCAGCGTTTGCCGTCTCGCGCGCCGGCCTCGAGGACGCGTCGCGCGCCGGCATCGTGGGTGCGATCCGCTACCTGCTCGGCAACGCGGTCGATGGCGCAATCGACGTCGGCGAGTGGGACTGGGCGCTCGAGGCACTTTCCGAGCGCGAGGCACTGCTGATCGAGCCCGCCGAGCGTCTCTGGTTCGGCGTGTACGGAACGGTCATTCGCGAGCTTCGCGGCGAGGATACCGGCCGCGACGCGCAGGACCTGTACGAATCAAGCCGCGGCATCGACGATCATCAGTACCGGGTCCTGGGTGGATGGGCACTCGCCACCCAAAACCTCGTCCGTGACCGCCACGCCGAGCAGATTCGCCTCATCGACGAGCTCGTCGCGGTCGGCTACAACGGCGCGGAGGCTGCGGCGTTCGGAGCCCGCAGTGCGATCTGGCATGCCGATCTCGAGACCGCGCGACGGATGCGCGATGCCTTCGCCCGCGCGCAGATGGGACGACGCAACGGCACGTTTCTCACCACGATTGACGCCGGCATCGCCGCCCTGGAGGGCCGCAGCGCCGACGCCGTCGGCCTTTACCGCGAAGCCGAGCGCGCCTTTGCCGAGCTCGGCCTGCCGCTCTGGCTTGCCCTCGCCAAAATCGACCGACTTGCAACGGACAGCGTGCTGCCGTCGGAGCGGGCCCGCGTTGCCGATGAGGCTCGGCAGATCCTCGCCGGCCTGCGTGCCCAGGGCGTCATCGATCGCCTGGACGCCATCGTGTCGAAGGATCCCGAAGTGATCGTGGCGCCGGCATCCGACGCGAGTGACGTGGCGGAGGCCCAACCTACCGTCTGAGCCAGCGTCAGTGGAGGCGCGACCCACCCTCCGGCTCACCGCCGCCACCCTCGTCGCCGCCCTCGCGCAGGAAG
>JAICRD010000172.1 GCA_025937535.1 Chloroflexota bacterium
CTCGACCCCGGCGCGCGTGACGGCCCGGCGGCGACGTTCACCAGGAGCGACGCGCCATCGAGCGCCTGGAGCATCGGCAGGGAGGCATGCCAGAAGTCCTCGCACACGGAGAGGCCGATGCGGCCGACCAGCGCACCCACGTCATGCGTCCGGATCCGGTCGCCGGGTCGGGTGAAGCGGCCCTCGTCGAAGAGCCCGTAGGTCGGCAGGTAGACCTTGCGATGGAGGCCGACCAGCACGCCGTCGCGCAGCAGCGCAGCGGAATTGCAGTACCGATGGTCGTCGGTCTCCTCCACGAAGCCGATGGCGACCAGCATGTCGGGCGCTTCGGCACCGATGGCGAGCAGGCGCGGGTCATCGGCGCGCATCGAGACCTCCGGCACCAGGTCCTGGAGCAGGTAGCCGGTCAGCGCAAGCTCCGGGAGGACCGTGAGCGCTGCGCCCTCGGTCGCGGCGCGACGGACGGCATCGGCGGCAATGGCCAGGTTGGCATCCACGTCGCCGAGCCGGGGCGCGACCTGCGCGAGCGCGATGCGGTACTCCACGCGGGCAGCCTAGCCGATCAGTGCTGCGTCGCGTCTCCCGGCAGCAGGTCGAGCGGGTCGGGCGGCGGCTCGATGTCGGTCGGCCCGACCGCCTCCTCGTCATCGGTCGTGCGTGCGTCCGAGTGATCGGCCGCGGCCGTCGTCAGCTGCCCGCGGCGCTCACCCATGAGCTCCTCGGCGAAGTGGCAGGCGACGCCGTGGCCGGGGCGCAGCTGCCGCAGCTCCGGCGTCTCGACCACGCAGCGCTCCGGGTCGCCTAGCTCGCGTCGTAGCCAGCAGCGCGTGTGGAAGCGGCAGCCGGAGGGCGGGTTGGCCGGCGACGGCACGTCGCCGCGCAGGATCATCCGCTTGCGGCGCGTCTCGACCTTCGGATCCGGGATCGGGACGGCGCTCACCAGTGCGACGGTGTACGGGTGCAGCGGCTGGTCGTACAGCTGCTTGGACGGCGACAGCTCGACGACCTCGCCCAGGTACATGACCGCGATCCGGTCGCTGATGTGGCGCACCACCGACAGGTCGTGGGCGATGAACAGGAAGGTCAGGTCGAACTCGCGCTGGAGGTCGGCGAGCAGGTTGATGATCTGGGCCTGGATGCTGACGTCGAGCGCCGAG
Organism: Chloroflexota bacterium; assembly: GCA_025937535.1. Taxonomy (GTDB): domain Bacteria; phylum Chloroflexota; class Limnocylindria; order QHBO01; family QHBO01; genus JACDBZ01. The sequence goes on from JAICRD010000172.1 coordinate 1,158, forward strand.
ACGGCCTCGTCGGCAGCGATGAACTCCGGCTGCACGGCGAGCGCGCGAGCGATGCCGGCGCGCTGGCGCTGGCCGCCGGAGAACTCGTGGGGATAGCGGTTGACGGCGTTTCGCGGCAGCCCCACCGTCTCGATCAGCCGCTCGACGCGGTGCCGTGCCTCCGCGCCGCTGGCGATGCCGTGCACGCTGAGCGGCTCGGCCAGCATCGAGCCAATGGTCATGCGCGGGTTGAGCGACGCGTACGGGTCCTGGAAAATCATCTGCATCCGGCGCCGCATGCGCCGCAGGCCATCACCGCTCAGCGCCGTGACGTCGGTGCCATCGAAGAAGATGCGCCCCTCGGTGGCGTCGACGAGCCGGATGACGGCGCGCGCGAAGGTCGACTTTCCGCATCCGGACTCGCCCACCAGGCCAAGCGTCTCGCCCCTGTGAACCTCCAGGCTGACCCCGTCGACGGCGCGGACCGCGCCGACCCGGCGCTCGAGGATCAGGCCCTGGGTGATCGGGAAGTGGACTCGCAGCCCCTCGGTTCGAAGCAGCGGCTCGCCGCCGCCCGGTGCCTGAATCGGCGCCGCGACCGGCGCTTCGGTGGCCGTCGTCACGACGCCTGCTCCGCCTCGAAGCCCGATGGCACCATGCGCTCGCCCTCGGCCGGGTACCAGCACCGGATCTCGTGTCCGTCGGCCGCCTGTGGCGCCTGCTCCAGCGGCGGCATCTCCACCCTGCAGCGATCCTGGACGTTGAAGCAGCGCGGGGCGAACGGACAGCCGGGAATCTCGCGCGAGAGGTCAGGCGGCTGGCCCTGGATCGGCACCAGCTCACCGCGACCCTGCGCGTCGAGGCGCGGAATCGACTGCAGCAGGCCGACCGTGTACGGGTGGCGCGGGCGCCCGTACAGCTCGTTGGTCTCGGCGCGCTCGACGATGTAGCCGGCGTACATGACGTTGATCGTGCGCGCCATGCCGGCCACGACGCCCAGGTCGTGGGTGATCAGGATGAGCGCCGTGTCGAACTCGGACACGGCAGAGCGCATGAGGTCAAGGATCTGCGCCTGGATCGTGACATCCAGGGCGGTGGTCGGCTCGTCCGCGATGAGCAGCTGCGGGTCGCAGGCCAGGGCCATGGCGATCATGACGCGCTGGCGCATGCCGCCGCTGAACTGGTGCGGGTAGTCGTTCAGCCGCCGCTTCGCCGCCGGGATCCCGACCAGCTCGAGTAGCTCGATCGCGCGCGTGATCGCGCCGCGGCGCTTCAGCTTGCGGTGCGTCTCGAGCACCTCGGTCAGCTGGCGCTCCACGGTGAGCACCGGGTTCAGCGAGGTCATCGGGTCCTGGAAGATCATGGCCATCTTGTTGCCGCGCATCTCGCGCACCGACTCCTCGGACAGCGCCAGGACCTCCTCGCCGTCGAAGGTGATCTCGCCGGAGGTGATGCGCGCGGCCGGCTTCGGCAGCAGGCGCATGAGGGCCAGCGAGCTGACGCTCTTGCCCGACCCGGACTCCCCCACCACGCCCAGCGTCTCGCCACGCTGGAGGTCGTAGCTGATGCCGTTCACCGCGTGGACGGTCCGCTCGCCCGAGCCGAACGTCACGGCCAGATCACGAACGCGCAGCAGCGGCAGCTCCTCGTCGGGCAGGCTTCGGATCATCGGCGCAGCCTCGGGTCGAGCGCCTCGCGCATGCCGTCACCGAGCAGGTTGAAGCCGAGCACCGACAGGACGATCGCCACGCCGGGGAAGAAGGCCAGGTACACCGCGTCGTTGAGGTAGCGGTAGGTGTCGGACAGCATCATCCCCCACTCCGGCGTGCGCGGGTCCGGAGGCCCGAGGCCGAGGAAGCCGAGCGCCGCGGCATCCACGACGGCCGTGGCGAGCGCCAGGGTGGCCTGGACGATCAATGGACCGATGGCGTTCGGCAGCATGTGGCGCAGCAGCAGCGCCGGCCCGCGCACGCCGACGGAGCGCGCGGCGACGACGTAGTCGGCGTCGCGCAGGCTCAGCAGGCTGCCGCGCAGCAGCCGCGCGAAGATCGGGACGTTGACGATCGCGATGGCCACGGCGATCTGGATGATGCCGCGCCCCAACCAGGAGACGACGGCGATAGCGAACAGCAGGCCGGGGATCGACAGCATGATGTCGACGCTGCGCATGATCAGCGCGTCGACCCAGCCGCGGAAGTAGCCGGCCACCGACCCGAGCGTCGCGCCGACGGCCACGCCCAGCACCACGGACAGCACGGCAATGCCGAGCGTCAGGCGTGAGCCGAAGATGATGCGGCTGAAGACGTCCTGGCCCTGCACGTTGGTGCCGAACCAGTGCTCGGCGTTGGGCGGCAGGTAGCTCTCGGCCAGGCTGCCGATGCGCGGGTCGTAGGGCGCCAGGAACGGCGCGAACACGGCGATGAGCACGAAGAACCCGACGATGGTGCCGCCGATGAGCGCGGCCGGGCTGTGGCGCATGCGGCGCAGCGCATCGGTCCAGAGGCCGACCGGGCGGTCCTCGGGGATGGTGCCGACGGTGGCGGCCGGAGTGGTCACGAGTAGCGGATCCGCGGGTTGAGGAACCCGTAGCTGACGTCGACCAGCAGGTTCACGAGAACGAAGATGAGGGCGAGCATGAGCACCCCGCTCTGGATGACGGCGTAATCGCGGGTGGTCACCGCATCGTAGATCCACGTGCCGACACCGCCCCAGCCGAAGATCGTCTCGGTCAGGATCGCACCACCCAGCAGCAGCCCCGTCTGGAGACCGATGACCGTGACGACCGGCAGCAGCGCGTTGCGCAGGATGTGGCGCGAGTCGACGATGCCCGACGGCAGGCCCTTGGCGTTGGCGGTGCGCACGTAGTCCTCGTTGAGGACGTCGATCACGCTGGCGCGGGTGATGCGCATGATGATCGCGAGCGGGATGGTGCCGAGCGCAACCGCCGGCAGGATGAGGTGACGCACGGCATCGACGAAGCCGCCCCACTCCCCGGCGAGGATCGCATCGATGGTCATGAAGTTCGTCACGCGCGGAATGTAGTACTCGATGAGGTCGATCCGCCCCGAATCCGGCAGGATCGGCCACTGGATGGCGAACAGCCACTTGAGCATCAGGCCCAGGAAGAAGATCGGGATGCTGATGCCGATGAGGGACGCGACCGTCCCCACCTGGTCGCCCCATCGGCCGCGCTGCTTGGCGGTCACCAGGCCGAGCGGGATGCCGAGCACGATGGCGAAGATGATCGCCGACAGGCTCAGCTCGATGGTGGCCGGGAATCGCTGCAGGAAGTCGTCGACCACGTCGCGGTTGGTGATGAAGCTGCGTCCGAGGTCGCCCTGGAGGAGGCCGCCCATGTAGTCGAGATACTGCTGGTATAGCGGCTCGTTGAGGCCGAGCGCCTCGCGCACGCGCTCCACGTTCTCGGGCGAGGCACGGTCGCCCAGGATGGCGATGGCGGGATCGCCGGGCAGCAGGTGGATGAACACGAAGATCAGGAGCGTCAGCCCGAGCAGGATCGGGATGAGCAGCAGAAGACGGCGAAGGATGAACTTGCCCACGTGTCTGCTCGGCGCCTCCTGTGGCGGAAAGCGAGAGGGGCGCGGCCCAACGCCGCGGCCCACGCAGTCGAGAACCGTGTACTGCGGCGAAACACCGGGGGACGGA